>JARXKR010000044.1 GCA_030271565.1 Pseudomonadota bacterium | reverse complement strand
GGAGAGCCCGATTCGGTCGCCAACATGGCCAATGTCGCTGCGCTGGTGTGGCAATACGTGCCGCGGCTCAACTGGGCCGGCTTCTACCGGGTGGTGAACGGTGAGCTGGTGCTTGGCCCGTTCCAGGGCGCGGCCGCCTGCATCCGCATTCCGTTTGGCCAGGGTGTATGCGGCACCGCCGCAGCGAGCGGCGAGACCCAGTTGGTCGCCGATGTCCACGCCTTCCCCGGGCATATCGCCTGCGACGCGGCGAGTGCATCCGAGTTGGTGGTCCCGGTCAAGCGTGACGGCGTAGTGATCGCAGTGATCGATCTCGACAGTCCCGACCTTGCCCGGTTCGACGCCGAAGATGCGCGCGGTATCGAGCGGTTAGCGGGGGCGATCGCCGCCGCAATATGATGCTTCGTGCGGATTAAGCCGCTCGCAGCCGTCTGCACCGAAACGGGACAGCGGCAAGACAGATGCGGCTGCGGCTTGGAGTTCTGCGCTTTGCAATGCTAAATTCCCGGTTAACGCCGGAATCGACCGGCTCAGTTCAGGGGATTGCCATGAAGTTTCGCCCACTCCGCCAAACGAGACTGGGCCTGTCGCTGCTGACGGCGCTGGCATTTGGCCTGGCCGCACCGGCGCTGGCCCAGCCTGGGCCGCCACCCCCACCGCCGGGGATGCCGCCCATGGGCACGGTCGATGCCGATGGCCACTATTACGGTGATGCGGTTCCTGACCCACGCCCTGAATGGCGCGGCGATCACCCGGGCATGCCCGGGCAGCCAATGCGCGGCGGCTATGACGACGCCGGATACCAGCAGGCCCGCGCCGACTGGCTCGGCGAATGCCGCCGCAATCACGGCAACGGCAACATGGTCGGCGGTGCAGTGATCGGCGGTGTGGTTGGCGGGGTGATCGGCAACCGGGTCGCTGGACGCGGCAACCGCGTGATCGGAACTGTCGCCGGGGCCGCAGTCGGCGCTGCCGCCGGCGGGGCGATCGGCAGCGCGGCCGACCGGCGCAGCGCGCGCGACTACTGCGAAGCCTATCTCGACCGTAATACCACCTGGCAAGGAGGCCCGGGCTATGCTCAGGGCGGGTACAGCTACGGCTACGCGCCAATGACGGTGATGGTGCCGGTGATGATGATGCAAGCGTCGGTCGGCGGTCAGCGTGAATGCACCACTACCGTGACCACCGAGGAATATGTCACCGAAACTTCGCGGCCGGTTTACCACAAGGTACGCCGGATGATCCGTCCGCGCATGCCTGCACCCGCACCGGACAAACGGGTCCGGACCTACTGAGCGCAGCGCAGCGCTAACCTGACGATAAGGGGGCCTTGGCGCCCCCTTATTTGTGTCTGCTACAGCTTGCGCCCAATCAGTTCCTTCATGATCTCGTTGGTCCCGCCGAAGATCCGCGTGACCCGCGCGCTGCGCCAGGCGCGGGCGATCGGGTACTCGTTCATATAGCCCGCCCCGCCGTGGAGCTGGAGGCACTTGTCCATCACCTCCCACTGCAGGTCGGTGTGCCACAGCTTGGCCGCCGCGCCTTCCTCGGGCGTCAGTTCGCGCCGCAAATGCCGGGCCAGCGCCCAGTCGAGATGCGCCCAGCCGACCTGGAGCTTGGCCTTGAGATCCGCGAGGACAAAGCGGGTGTTCTGGAAATCGAGGATCGGCTTGCCGAAAGCCTTGCGGTCGCGGGTAAATTCCACGGTATCATCGAACGCGCGCTGCGCCGAGGCCTGCGCCGAAACCGCGATCGACAGCCGTTCCTGCGGCAGTTCGCTCATCAAATAGATGAAGCCCTTGCCCTCTTCACCAAGGCAATTGGTGATCGGCACCCGCACGTCCTCGAAGAACAGTTCGGAGGTGTCAGCCTCATCCTGCCCGATCTTGTCGAGGTTGCGGCCGCGCTTGAAGCCTTCGCGGTCGGCCTCGACCAGAACAATCGACACGCCCTTCCACGCAGGCTGCACATCGGTATCGGTCTTGACGCAGACCAGGATCAGGTCGGCATTCTGGCCATTGGTGATGTAGGTCTTGGACCCGTTGATCACGTAATGATTGCCGTCTTTCTTGGCGGTGGTGCGCATCCCCTGCAGGTCGCTGCCGGTGCCAGGTTCGGTCATCGCAATCGCGGTGATCACTTCGCCCGCGACCATCTTGGGCAGCCATTTGGCCTTCTGTTCGTCCGAGCCATACTTGACGATGTAATTGGTGACGATGTCCGATTGGAGCGAGAACCCGGTGGTGACCCTACCGTAATAGGCACTTTCCTCGTCAACGATCGCGTTATAGCCAAAGTCGAGGCCCAGCCCGCCGTATTCCTCGGGCACGGTCGGGCAGAGCATGCCAAGCTCGCCGGCCTTGGGCCACAGCGACTTGGGAACGATTCCGTTGTCGGCCCATTCAGCCTGGTGCGGTGCGACCTCGGCCTCAAGGAATTTGCGGACAGTCTGGCGGAATGCCTCGTGATCTTCGTTGTAGGCGGTGCGCGCCAGCAAATCGAGCGACATGGCAAATCCTCTCCAGCATGCAATTCTTGCCAAGCGGACTAGTGCGCTGCGGGCGCTCCGGTCAACCGGTATTTAATCGAACGGTTAAGGCGGCGTTTTCTCAGGGCGACCGGGCAAGCGGCGGCAGCGGCGGCTTGAGCTGCAGCCTGATCCGTCCGAGCCGCTGGGAGGCATGATCATGATCGATCCGCAGCGCCCGGCCCGGATCGCCAACCACGCCCAGCGCTGCGGCACTGGCCGCGCCGATCCGCAGCCGGTAATCGCCGTAAGGCACGCTATCGAACAGCACATAGCCGTCGAAGTCGCTCGCGGTCTGGTAGAGCACATGTCCGGCCGGGTCGGTCAATTCGATCGTTACCCCGCCCTGCGGCTCGCCTTCTGGGCCCAGCAATATTGCCTCGATCTCGCCGGTCGGAGCCAGCGGAAGGAGGACTTTGGCGGCCACGCCGGGGCGCGGCACAACGACCATGCCCCGGCCCTTGGGCTGCAACAGCGGATCGGGCAGGCTGCCGCCGTCGATCGAGACGAGCACCGGGACATAGGGCTGCAGCCCATCGATCACGGCGCGTCCTGCTTTGTTGGTCGGGCGGTCGGAATGGCGGAAGCCGGCTTCGATCGCGACCCCTTCGACCGCAGGTTCGCTCGCCTGTTTGAGCCCGTCGCCGTTATCGTCACGGAACACTTCGATGCTCGCCTGGCCTTGCTGGGCGAGCCGGTCGCGCGAGACGCGCCAGCCGCCGCCGGCCGGATCAGGGCCAAGGCTCAAGGCCACTGTCAGCCCGAACCCCACATTGCCATGATTATCCAGCGTGCCCTCTCCGCGCAGCGCAAACCGCGGAAATTGGCGAACAAACCCGAGCGATGCGGTACGCCGATCGCTCGGCCCATCGATATCGTAGGACGCCCGCGCAGTCATGTTCCGGCCCAGCGGGGCCTCAACCACCAGCTGCGCCTGCTGAAATCCGGGCTGGTTACCGTCGAGCCCGAAGCGCGCTTGCCCGCGCAGTCTGACCCGCCCGAAGCCGGTGTTGCCGAGCAGCGCGACCGAATTGCCCTGCGCCTCGCTCGCGGTCAGCGCCGGGTTGCCGGTCGCGGTGCGGTGGAGGAACTCGACCGTCAGCGTCGCGCGGCTGACCCGCAGCGAGCCGTGCGTTAACAATTCGGTAATCTTTACCCCGTCGCGCGAGCGGGTCTGGCGCGCGCCAAGCTCGACCGGCAAGCTCCAGCCGCCCAGTTTGACGTGCCCGCTCAGCCGCACTTCGGCCTCACTGCGCTGACGCGCACCGACCTGCTCGCTGTCGAACTCGCCGTCGACCCACAGCACATGCGCGGCAAAGCGCAGACCGCCGAACTTGCCCAGCGCCTCGCCGCGCCAGGCCCGGCCCGCCCCGAACTGCTGCGCGCCCGACAATTCGACCAGCATCGGCCCAACCGATCGGCGCACCGTGCCCTCGAGATAATGCCGGCGCCGCCCGAGCAGCACCGAACTGTTGTACGAAACTCCGATCGTAGTGCGCCGGTCGATCCCGTGCTCGACCCCGACCCCCCAGCGCCATCCGGTCAGCGGATCGAGCGGGCCGCGGTGCATCCCGAGCAGGTCGCGGCCCTGATCGACCACTCCGGCCCAATACCAGGTCTTGCCCGCAGGCAGATTTTCGAGCCCGACCGGCATGGTCGAAGGTTCATGGCGGACCTGGCCTTGCGGTCCATAAAGTACCACATCGAATTCGTTCTCGCCGAACACCAGTTCGATATCGCTGAATTCATAGCGGCCATCGCCGCGGTCGGCCTGATAGGCCCGCAATTCACCATTGCGATAGAGCTCGGCGTCCCATCCGGCCGGCAAAGTCCCGCGCAGTGTGGTCACGCCGAAGCGCGAAGGCAGGTTGAGCGGACGGTTGCTGACGAATGCGCCGCGGCCATAGGCGCTTTGCGCCGACAGGGCAGTCTGTTCGGTATCGACATCGCCGATCGCGAAGCGCGTCGCCTTGAGCGGGCCGAGCAGCCCGCCAGCGGGATCGTTGCGGTATAGCTTCACCCGCAGCGAATCGGGCACGAGGCCATTGCTGCCCGCGACCCGCGCCGAATAACTCAGCCCGATGACCTCGCCGCTGGCCAGCCCTTCGTATTGCACTTGCGCACCGTTGCGCTGGCTCCACTGCGCCTGGACCTGGATATCGACCGATGGGGTCCGCCAGACCCGGTAAGGCGCGTCAGCATGCGGCAAGCTGGCGAGATCGAATTGCACATCGCGCGGAGCATGAAGTCGCGCCGCGCGACTTTTGCGCTCGATCGCTTCGAGAAACGGCAGCTTGCGGTCGGATTCGAGCCGGATTGTCATCGACGATAGCTCGGGTTTGAGCCGAACCCCCATCCAGCCCGAGAGCGTTTTCAAATCGATGCACCAGCCCTCGCGGGTGTCATGGATCGCGCCCGAAGCGATATTCTGGCTTCCGTTCACGTTTTGTACTGTATTGGAGTCACGGTCGATGGTCAGGCGTTGGTCTTCCGCAAACAACCAGCCAGTTGCGCGGCGCGACTTTGTGTCGACGCGCATCGGCAAGTCGAGCGCCTGCACCAGATCGGTGAAGTCGACGCACACGCCTTCGCGGGTCTGATAGCCGCGCAGCGCATCACCGATCTTGTACTGGCCCGAATGTAGCTCGAGCAGCAACGCGTCATCGTCGTTCGCGCGCCAGGCCTCGGCGCGCGCCGGAGCCGCCCAAACGGTCAAAGCCGCTGCACCCAGTGCAGCGGCTTGTCCAATCCGGATGGTCCAGCCTGTCATGACGTCACGTTGTCCCTAAAGCCCTGATATATCGTGATATTACGGGAACGTCGCGGCAGTTTCGGCGATCAGCGCACCGCCGTTTTCGGGCAGTTCGCGATACTCGATCTTGACCGGCCCGCGCAACTTGGCGAGCGCGTCGGGGCTGAGCGGGATCTGCACCTTGCGGTGCGTGATCTCGGGATAGGCGGCGATCCCGCGCAGATCGAACAGCACCTCGCCGCGCGCCGATTTGCCGATGAATTCGCCGTAGACCGAGCGCTGGCCAGCGCGGGTCAGATCGAGTTCGACAAAGCTGCCGCCCGGCTCCTTGACCAGGTGTGCGTTCGCCAGCGTCGCGCTGACATCGAGCCGGCCGCGCCGCACAAACACCGGGATCGTGATGCCGTAAACCGGGATCAGCTTGATCGAGACCCCGGTAGCGGACCCCGCGCCATCCTCAGGCTTGAGCGCCGGCGGCACCGCGCGGAAGTTGAGGTGCACGCGGTACTCGCCGTCGGGCAGCCCTTCGGGCTGGCGAATCGAGATTCGTACCGATTGGGGTTGACCGGGGAGCAAAGTGATCCGGCGCGGGGCATATGTGATCATCTGCAACGCGGCTAGTTCCGCCGGAGTCGCCTCGGCTTCGGTCACTTCGTGGAAGTCGCCATCCTCGGTCATCCGGCGCAGTTCGGCGGAGATGCGGTAGGTCGCGGGTTCCGAGCCGATGTTGCTGAGGATCACTTCGGAACTGCCGCCCTGGCTGATGATCACCCGGGTCGGGGCGATCAGCAGGTCGCCCTGTGCTGCAGCCGGAGCGCTCGACAGCGCGCCGAACAAAGCGGCACCGGCCATGGCCAAATGGCGGAAGCGTGAAACGGTCATCGTGGCAAATCCCCCGGGTTCTGCTCCCGGGGCATCACGCGCCTACGGGAATTACCCTAAGGGTCTAAGCAAAGAGGGTTAATTTCCGGCTAACCATGCGGTCTCGCGTGCCACGAAAAAGGGCCGCACCCGCGCAAAACGGATGCGGCCCTGATGTTCTCGCCTAGGTCAAGGCGCGAAAAGCTTACTGGTATTCGACCGAAACGGCGAAGGTGCCCGAATAGGTCCCTGCGGTCTGCGCCGAACCTACCGTCAGACGGCCGCCAACGTTGAAATTGGCTTTGCCGGTAGTGGCATCGAGCTGGAAACCGCCGACCGGATCGACGTTGAACTGGTCAAGCGTCATCTTGGAAGGCGAAGCGGTGTTACCGCCCAAGTACAGCGTCGAGGCAACAGTCGGCAGCGTCACAACAACCGAAGCACCCTTGGTACCGGTGACGGTGAAGCCAGCCGGAGCGCGAGTCCCGGTCCAAACGACCGCTCCGGTCTGAACGACAGTGCTGTCGGCATTGACCTTGACGGTGCCGCCGGTGTTGGCAGCGATCTGGCCGAAATCGAGCGCGGTATCTGCGGTCAGAGTGAGCGACTGCAGGATTTCTGCGGTAGCGGTGGCGGTGGCCGAAGCAGCAGCCGAAGCCGAAGTGGCGAACGAAGCGGCGGCGAGCGCGGCGCCGACAGCTACAAAACGAAGCGAATTACGCATGATATTCTGGTCCCTTCACAATTGCCTGACAGCTCCCTGGCGGCGCTGTCACCGAATGGCTGGCAATCCCCCCATTCGCTGCGGTCTATGTAGGAACACTGTGTTCAAGGTTTACTTGTGAGCTTGGTTAACAATCGGGCGCGAATTTTAACCTTTCGCTTCAACCCTAAATTCCCCCGCCGGTGAGGCGCTGGCAGATCAGATCGAGCTGGTCGAGCGTCCGGTAACGGATTGTCACCGCGCCCGAGCGCGGATCGGCGTCGGTGTTGATCCGGACCGAAAGCCCGAGAAACTCCTCGAGATGGCTCTGCACCGCGGCAATATCGGCGGTAGTTTCAGGATCGCGCGCGCCGCGGGCGCGGCGCGGACTGGCTGTGGGTGCGGCGCCGCGCCGGACCAGCCGCTCGACCTCGCGCACCGACAAATGCGAAGCGACCGCCCTCGCCGCGAGTTCGGTAGCGCCTTCGGCACCGATCAGTGCGCGCGCGTGGCCCATCGACAATTTGCCTTCTTCGACTAGCTCGATCACCGGTTCGGGTAGCGACAGCAACCGCTGGAGGTTGGCGACATGGCTGCGGCTCTTGTCGACCAGCCCGGCGATCTCGGCCTGGGTCAGCCCGTCATCTTCGCTCAGCCGATGGTAGGCGCGGGCCTCCTCGATCGGGTTGAGGTCTTCGCGCTGGAGGTTTTCGATCAGGGCCAGTGCGGTGACCTCGCGATCGCTCAATTCTCGAATAATAGCTGGAATTTCATGCAGTTGAGCGCGTTGCGCGGCACGCCAGCGGCGTTCGCCGGCGACCAGCTGCCATTTGCCCGAGCCATGCGGGGTAACGATGACCGGCTGGATCACTCCGCGCGCGGCAATCGACGCGGCGAGTTCGCTCAGTGCCGCTTCTTCGAACCGCCGACGCGGCTGCGCCGGATGCGGGACAATATCGGCCACCGGCAGCATCGCCAGTCCGGTCACCGAACCGTTGCCACTTGAGCTCGGGGCACTGACCAAGGGTTCCTCGCGGCGGCTCTCGCCGAGCAGCGCGCCGAGGCCGCGTCCCAGCGCGGGCCGTTTGGCGGTCATGCGAATCACCGAAGCGTCGCTCATGCGGCTTTCCTTTGTTCGGGCAGGCGAGTGATCAGTTCGCGCGCCAGGGCCATATAGGCCTTGCTGCCCGAGCAGGTGTGATCGTAAACGAGGGCGGGAAGCCCGTGGCTGGGTGCTTCGGACAGCCGGACATTGCGCGGGATCACCGCCTCGAACACCAGGTTGCCAAGGCACGAGCGCACGTCATCGGCGACCTGGTCGGTCAACCGGTTGCGCCGATCAAACATGGTCAGCGCGATCCCGACGATCCCGAGATCCTTGTTGAAACGCTGCTGCACCCGCTCAACAGTTTGTAAAAGCTGGGAAAGTCCTTCAAGCGCGAAGAATTCGCACTGCAGCGGCACCAGCAATGTGTCTGCCGCACACAGCGCGTTGAGCGTCAGCAGTCCGAGCGAAGGCGGGCAATCGATAAAGGCGATGTCATAGCCGTTGTCACCCTCGAGCGCTGTGCGCAGCCGATCGGTGCGATTGTCGACCCCAACCAGTTCGATCTCCGCTCCCGACAAGTCGACCGTCGCGGGGATGATGTCGAGCCCGGGAATTCGGGTTGCCATCACGCACTGCGCCAGCGGCATCTGGTCGACCAAGAGGTCATAGGACGACGAGGTCCGTTCGCTCGCGTGAATCCCGATCCCGGTCGAGGCGTTGCCTTGCGGGTCGAGGTCGATCAGCAGCACCTTCCAGCCGGTCGCGGCCATCGCGGTGGCGATGTTGATCGCAGTGGTGGTCTTGCCCACCCCGCCCTTCTGATTGGCGATCGCCACGCGAATCACGGTCTTTTTCCCTTCTTGCCCGCCACTTTGCCGGTCAATGTGCCGACGATAATGCCCGCCTCGGCATCGCTGAGCGACTGTTCCACGTGGAACATATGCTGCCAGCCCTTGAGCTCCAACAGTTCCTGCGCGGCAGACCGCCCCTTCGGCAACAGCCAGCGCGTGTCGCTTGTGGAAAATCGTGCGGATAGTTCGAGCAATTTGGGCAATGGCGCAAAAGCGCGTGCCGAAATGACGCGGAATTTCTGCGCTGGTAGCAATTCAAGGCGGTCGGCAAACACTTCGGCATGGTCGAGCTTCATCGCGACCCGCGCCGATTCGAGCCACTCGGTGCGCCGCGCGCGCGATTCGACCATGACCACCCGGCAATCGGGGCGCAGCGCCGCGATCACCAGGCCGGGAAAGCCGGCTCCCGTCCCCAGATCGAGCCAGGGCGAGCATGTTTCACGTGAAACATGAGTTAGAAGCTGAGCCGAATCGGCGATGTGCCGCAGCCAGACGCGGTCGAGGCTCGCTGCCGATACGAGATTCTGCCGCTGGTTTTCATCGCCCAGCATCGCGACCAGCAATTCCAGTCGCGCGCGCGCGGCATCGGTCCATTCCGGCAGCTGCCCCAGCCACTCACGCGCCTCGACTTCGCTCGAAAGAATCATGCAGCACGACGCCGGGCATGCACCAGCAGCGCCGCCAGCGCCGCCGGGGTGATGCCCGGGACGCGCCCTGCGGCCGCCAGAGTCGCGGGCTGAACCGCGCTCAGCCGCTCGACCATTTCGTTCGAGAGCCCCGGAATCGCGGCGTACGGGAAGCCGTCGCCGAGAAGCAGGCCCTCGCCCGCTCGCAAATCGCGCAGCTCGTTGTCCTGCCGCGCCAGGTACGGGGCATAGGCTGCATCCTCGGCCAATTCCTCGGCCAGATCCGCATCGCTGCGCAAATCGGATTGCAGCCATGGGGCCAGCTCGTCGAGGCCGATCCCGCCGAACCGCAGCCATTCGCGCAGCGCCAGTTTCCCCGCTTCGGCACGTACCGGTAGACCGGCAGCGGCAAGCTCGTGTCCGCTGACGGTCAGCTCCAGCGCCTCAGCAAATCCGGTCTTGGCTGCTTCGCGCCGGGCGAACCACTCGGCCCGCTCCGCTCCAATGCAGCCCAGCTCCAAACCCAGCGGGGTCAGCCGGGTGGCGGCATTGTTGGCGCGCAGCCGCAAGCGGTACTCGGCCCGCGCGGTGAGCATCCGGTACGGCTCGGAAACCCCGTGCAGCGTCAAGTCGTCGACCATCACCGCCATGTAGCTGTTGGCCCGGTCAATTGGGGGTGGAACGCGATCCAGAACTGCGGCGGCAGCATGCATCCCGGCGACCAGGCCCTGCGCCGCCGCCTCTTCGTACCCGGTGGTGCCGTTGATTTGCCCAGCGCAATAAAGCCCGGGCATCGCCCGCACCTCAAGGCTGGAGCGCAGCGCGCGCGGGTCGATGTGATCGTATTCGACTGCGTAACCCGGCACGACCATCTCGACTTGCGCGAGTCCGTCCATCGTCCGCAGCATTGCTAGCTGAACATCGGCTGGGAGCGAAGTGCTGATCCCGTTGGGATAGACCAGATGTGTGTCGAGTCCCTCGGGCTCAAGGAAAACCTGGTGGCCATCGCGATCGGCGAAGCGGTGGATCTTGTCCTCGATCGAAGGGCAATAGCGCGGCCCGGAGGCACCGATTGCGCCTGAAAACAGCGGCGAGCGGTGCAGATTGGTGAGGATGACGTCATGGCTCGCGGGGTTGGTCCGGGTGATCGCGCAGAACACCTGCGGCAGCGGCCGCGACTGGGTCAGCGACGACATGGTCCAGTGCTCGCGGTCCGACGGCTGTTCCTCGAGCCGGGCCCAATCGATCGTCCGGCCATCGAGCCGCGGCGGCGTGCCGGTCTTGAGCCGGGCCAAGGGCAGTGCCGCATCGCGCAGCTGTGCGGCCAGGCGCTGCGCCGAAGCCTCGCCAATCCGCCCGCCGACAAAGCGTTCCTCCCCGCGGAACAGTACGCCGCCGAGAAACGTGCCGGTGCACAGCACCACCGCTGCGGCAAGCAACGAAGTGCCGTCTGCCAATTCGATCCCGCGGACCCGCTCGCCGTCGAACCGCAGCGCCGCTGCTTCACCCTCAACCAGCGTCAGATCACCTTGCAGGGCGAGCAGCCGCTGGACCTCGGCCTTGAAGCGCTTGCGGTCGGCCTGAACCCGCGGTCCCTGCACGGCGCTGCCCTTCGAGCGGTTGAGCATGCGGTAGTGGATCGCCCCCACATCGGCGGCGCGTGCGATGATCCCGTCAAACGCGTCGACCTCGCGCACCAGATGGCCCTTGCCCAGCCCGCCAATCGCCGGGTTGCAACTCATCGCGCCGATTGCGCCAAGATCGAAGCTGACCAACGCGACACGGGCACCCATCCGCGCCGCGACAGCCGCCGCCTCAACCCCGGCATGCCCGCCGCCAATTATTATGATGTCAAACTGCTGCATCTCGTCCGCGCCTTAGCGCAGCTGTGTTTCACGTGAAACAGCGATCACGCGCATTAAGGCCTGTCGTGTTCCACGTGGAACATCATTTGCCGATGCAGAAGCGCCCAAACAACGTGTCGAGCATGTCCTCGGTGGTCGTGCGCCCGAGCAAGGCGTCGAACGACAGCCGTGCAACCCGCAGCGCCTCGGCCATCAACAGCGGATCATGCTCGTGCCGTACTGCCGCCAAGGCGCGCTGGGCATGGCGAAGATGCATGTGCTGGCGTTCGTTAAGCGCGGCATCGCCAGGGCCCGGCAAAGCCGCGCGCGCGGTGCCGATCAGGTCTTCGCGCAGCGCTGCGATCCCCGCGCCAGTCATCGCCGAAATCCTGTGACGCGGCGCCTTCTTGGCCAAGGCATCGCTGCGATCGATCTGCGCGGCCACTTCCCATGCCCCCTCGGGCCCCGCTCCCTCGGGCCCGAGCCACAGCACCAAGTCGGCGCGATCGAGCGCCTCAAGCGCGCGCTCGATCCCGATCGCTTCCACCTCATCATCGACCCCGTCGTGCAATCCGGCGGTATCGGCGAACAGGAACGGCACCCCGGCATAGGCCACCGGGCGCGTCAGGACATCGCGTGTGGTGCCCGGGATCGGCGTTGCTATGGCCGCCTCGGCTTCCACCAAGACATTGAAAAGCGTGCTTTTTCCCGCATTCGGCGGACCTGCGACAACAACTCGGTAGCCTTCGCGCAATTGCTCCGCACGCGGCCGTGCCAACCACTGCGCCAGCTCGGTCTCAAGCACTGCCAGTTGCAGCGCAAAGTCCGCCGGCAGCAAAGCCACGTCGTCCTCATCGCCGAAATCGAGCACCGCTTCGAGCGCGGCCGATTGCTTGAGCAGCACATCGCGCCAGTGCCCGACCTGGTGCGAAAACGCTCCGCCGGCCATCGCCATGGCCGACTGGCGTTGCAATTCGGTTTCGGCGGTGAGCAAGTCGGCCAACCCTTCCGCTTCGGCCAGATCGATCTTGCCGTTGACGAACGCGCGGCGGGTAAATTCGCCCGGAGTGGCGGAACGCAGCCCTGGCAAAACCGCCAAGGCAGCCTCAACCGCACCGATCACCGCGCGGCCGCCATGGCAATGGAGTTCGAGCGTATCCTCGCCAGTGGCGCTGTGCGGGCCGGGCAGCCACAGCGCCAGCGCGCGGTCGATCACCGCCCCGGCACTGTCACGCAAGGTTGCACTGGTCGCATGGCGCGGCTCGAGCGCTTTGCCGAGCAGCGCCTGCATCGCTGCGGCAGCCTGCGGCCCGCTCACGCGCACCACGCCGATCGCGGCCGGCGGAGCGCCGCTCGACAAGGCAAAGATGGTGTCACTCATACTTTGGGGTGGCTGAGCGAGCTCAGTCGTCCTTCTTCTTGCCCGCCCCGGCGGAAAATGCCGCCCCGCTTTCCATAAACTGCTGGAACAGCTTCATCCCCATCTGGCCCATCGGGGCGATGCCTTTGGCAAAGTCCTGGATTTGCTCGACGCTGCCCGCACCCTTCATCGCCTTGGAAACCATGTCGACATAGACCGAATTGGCCTTCGAGACATCGGGTAGGCCAAGGAAGGTGCGCGCCTCTTCGGGGGTGCAATCGATCTCGACATGGACTTTCATGGCACTTGGCTCCTCGCAGGGGCGCCAAGCTGGCATAGCCCCTTCACAAAGTCCACGCCGCGCTTAGGGTGAAGCCAAATCGCTTCCGGAGACCACGCCATGACCGAGACCGTGCAGATCGCTTCATTCAAGGACGACGGAGTGATCCCGGCATACGTCGCGCGGCCAGATGGCGCGCCCGTTGCGGGAATTATCGTCATCCCGGAAATCTTCGGGGTCAATGCCGGGATCCGCCAGAAGTGCGACAAGTGGGCTGCGGCCGGATACCTCGCGGTCGCGCCGGATATCTTTTGGCGCTTCGCCCCGGGGGTCGAACTCGATCCCGATGTGCCCGAGCAGCTGCAGGAGGCGTTCGGCTACTTCCAGCAGTACGATCCCGCGCTTGGGGTTTACGATATCGAGGCGGCGATCCGCTGGCTGCGCAGTCAGGGCGCGGCCAAGGTGGGCTGCGCGGGGTACTGCCTGGGCGGGCGGCTTGCTTACATGGCGGCGGCGCGCACCGACGTCGATGCCTCGGTCGGCTATTACGGGGTGATGATCGACCAGATGCTCGACGAGGCCCACCATATCGCCAAGCCGCTGATGCTCCACATCCCGGTCGCCGATCACTTCGTCACCGCAGACGCGCAGGCCGCGATCCATGCCGCGCTCGACGATCACCCGCGCGTTACACTGCACGATTACCCGGGGCTCGATCATGGATTCGCCTCAGAGACGGGCGATCGGCGCGACGCGGCCGGGGCCGAACTGGCTGACAGCCGTACGGTAGCGTTCCTCAAGGAGCACCTGGCATGAAGGGCGGCGAATACGGCCTCGCCAAGTGGCACGAGTACATGGAAAGCCACGGCGACCTGACCCTGCTCGGCGCGATGATTGATGAGGATGCCGTGTTTCATTCGCCGGTGGTGCACACCCCGCAAGTGGGCAAGACCAAGGTCATGGCCTACCTCGGCGCGGCTTCGCAGGTGCTCGGCGGCGAAGGCTTCGCCTACGTCCGCGAACTGGTCGACGGTAACCACGTGCTGCTCGAATTCACCAACCAGCTGGACGGGATCCACGTCAACGGGATCGACCTGATCGAGTTCGATGATGGTGGAAAGATCAAAGATTTCAAGGTTATGGTCCGGCCGATGAAGGCCATGAACAAGCTGTGGGAACTGATGGCGGCGCA
>JARXKR010000043.1 GCA_030271565.1 Pseudomonadota bacterium | reverse complement strand
ATCAACGCCGCCGTCGATACCCCTCCGTCAGCCGCCTTCGGCGTCTGCCACCTCCCCATTTGGCTACGCAAAATGGAGAGGATCTTTAGCTCACGGCGTGATCATGAACTGCTCCCACCGGCCCTTCGCGCCGGGCTCGGCGTAAGTGATCAGTGTCAGCGTCTTCTTGGCATAATGCAGTTGGAACACCCGGTTGACGAACCCGCCGCGCAGCCGGGGCGGCCGGGTCGCGGTGACCGATTGGAGCGGGCCCAGCGCGCGCAAACTTGCGCGGTAATCGCCCAGCGTCTGGGTGTTGAAGTAATAACGTCCGTTATCGGTAAACAGCACCGGGTTGAACTTGCCCCCAACGATGCCCGCCAGCGTGGTGCGCACATCGGCCGTGCGTGCGGCCTCACCGATATCGGCCTGCGCCGATTTGGGCAGCACGATCTCGGCGATCTTTGCGGTCAGGTCTTCCTGGACTCCGGCAAAATCGCCGTTGGTCAGCACCACGATGGCGGTCTTGTCGTCGATCCAGACCGAGTTCTGCGACAGGAACCCGACCGATTCGCCGCCGTGATCGACCACCCAGCGGGCCCCGACCAGATGTTTCGAAACCCCCAGCCCGTAGGTCGTCCAAGTCCCGTCGGCGAGCCGCACCGGGCGTTCCATCTCCTCCCAGTCCTGCTTGGTCAGCAGGCTGCGGTTCATCCGCGCGATGTCCCATTTGGCGAGTTCCGCGGCGGTCATGCTAAGTTCGCCCGCAGCCCACAGCCAGCCTTTGGCCGCCGGTTTCGCGATCCGCACCGGACCCAGCGCATTGCGGTGATAGCCTTGCGGAAACTTGGGCCCGTTAGTCTCGTCGATATCGAAGGGATGGATGCCCAGTGGCTTGAAAATCCGCGCCTCGAGCTGGTTCCACAGCGGCGCGCCGCCAGCTTTCTCGGCGATCATCCCGGCGACGACGTAGCCGGTGTTCGAATACTGCCAGCGCGATCCGGGAGCATAGTCGAGCGGCTTCATCCCCCAGCGCCGGACGATGTCCATCGGCACCACCGGCTGCTCCATCGCCGCGAACGAATAATCCTGCGGCCAGAAATCCTGCAGTCCCGAGGTGTGCGAGAGCAATTGGCGCACCGTGATCTTGTTCCCGTCGGGCAGCTCGGGCAGCCATTTCGACACTCTGTCATCGAGGTCGATCTTGCCGTCGTCTTCGAGCAACAACAGCAGCGCGGCGAGGAATTGCTTCGAATTGGAGGCGATCTGGTAGGGCAGATTGGCGTCGGGCTGGGTCAATGTTTCGGACGGCTTGCCCCACGCCCGGCTCAGTACGATCTGCCCGTCGCGGACCACCGCCACCTCGGCCGAGGGCACCCCGGTCTCCCTGAGCGCCTTGGTCACCGCGGCGTCAATCGCGGTCTCTTCAGCGGGCAACAGGGGCTGCGCGGCCAGCAATGGCTGGAGCGGCAGGGCGAGGGCGACAAGCGCGAGGACAAAGCGTTTCATGGGCGGGCAGGCTAGCGCGATTGTCGGAAGGCACAAGCCGTGGCATTGGCTGGCGCACACCAAGGGAATCAACCGCATGGCCGGACAAGGCTCGAGCCGCACAATTCTGGTCGCGCTGGCCGCCAATGTCGGGATCGCGGTCGCCAAATTCGTCGCCGCTGGCATCACCGGCTCATCGGCGATGCTGACCGAAGGCGTGCACAGCCTAGTCGATTCGACCAACCAGCTGCTGCTGCTTTACGGCCGCAAGCGCGCGACCAAGGCACCCGATGCCATGCATCCGTTCGGCTATGGGCGCGAGCTTTACTTCTGGTCCTTTGTGGTTGCGATTCTGGTCTTCGCGCTCGGTGCCGGGATTTCGGTTTACGAAGGCGTGCTGCACATCCTCGATCCCGAACCGGCGGCCAGCCCGCTGATCGCCTTTGCGGTGCTGGCCATCGCCTTCGCGCTCGAAGGGTGGTCGACGCTCGCTGCTCTCAACGATTTCAATGCGGCGCGGCGCGGCTCGATCTGGCAGGAAATCCGCCAGACCAAGGACGCGACAACGCTGGTTATCCTGCTTGAGAATACCGGCGCGCTGATCGGGCTGGTGCTTGCTGCGGCCGGGCTCGGGCTCAGCCTGCTCACCGCAAACCCGATGTGGGACGGGCTCGCCTCGGTGCTGATCGGACTGGTCCTCGGGGTGCTCGCCGCGTTGCTGCTCTATGAGGCCAAGGGCTTGCTTATCGGTGAGGCGGCGGATCCCGAACTGGTCGCGAAGATCCGTTCCTGCGCGGAAGGGCACCGGGGGATCGATGCCGTGCACGACGTGATGACCGTCCATTCCTCGCCGGAAATGGTCACGGTGATCATCAGCGCCGATTTTACCGACACGCTGACCGCACGCGACGTCGAACGGATCGTCGCCGATATCGAGCGGCAGATCGCCACCAGCTTCCCGATTGTCGCGCGGGTTTACGTGCGGCCGCAGGATTTGGGGAACAGCGCGGCTTAACGCCGGCCTGCACGTCTGCGCGCCGGCGCCGGTGCTTCGCGCGCTGCGATGGTTATCACCGGATTCATGTCGAAAAGTGTCGCAGGGCCATTTGCCCGCTTGGGAAATCGTTTGCTTCGGGTTAGCTTCAGCCCCGCAGGAAACTCTTAGGGGAGGGTCGCTTGAGCGGGGTTTCAATTTTTGTGCCGGGCAGTGACGAAGCAACCGAAGAGAAGGTCGCCGATCCACTTGTCGACTTAGGCGGACAAGGACGCCCGGGCGGCGCCGGCGCGCTGGCCGCGACCGGTCTGCTGGCGCTGGCCGCGTGTGGTGGCCCCGCAGGCAGCCCGGGCGGAGGCGCGCCAGTCCCGGCCCCCACACCCGTGCCCACGGTTGCCCCGATCACCGGCAAGCAGGCCTCGCGGTTCCTCTCGCAAGCGGCGATCGGCTATTCGCGTGCGGACATCACCGACGTAACCTCGCAGGGCTTCGTCGGCTGGCTGAACAGCCAGTTCGGCATGACCCGGCCCCAGCGGTTCTGGGATTTCCTCACCGTCAACGGCTATAATGTGGCCGCCAATCAGAACAACCAGGCCGGTTTCGACCCGATGATGTGGTCGCAACTGATGAACGGCGCGGATGTATTGCGTCAGCGGGTCGGGCTGGCGCTGCTGTCGCAATGGGTGGTGTCGATCGACGGGATCTCGACCTCGTTCCGCCAGTTCGCGATGGCGGCCTACCTCGACCGGCTGTGGGACAACGCCTTCGGGAACTTTCGCGACATCATGGAAGCTGTATCGACCAGTACTGCGATGGGCATCTACCTGACCTTCCTCGGCAACCGCAAAGCCAACCCCGCTACCGGCTCGATTCCCGACGAGAACTACGCGCGCGAGCTGATGCAGCTGTTCACGATCGGGCTGTACCAGCTCAACATGGACGGCACGCTCAAGCAGCCCGGCGGCCAGCCGGTCCCGACCTACACCCAGGCCGACGTCGGCCAGGCTGCGCGGGTGTGGACCGGTTATACTTACGCCAACTCGGTCAGCACCACGCCCGACCGGCATCTGCTCGGGATGATCGTCAACCCGGCGCTGTTCGAAACCGGCGGGGCCAGCTTCCTCGGCATCAACACCCCGATCGGCAGCGACAGCACGGCCGCGCGCAAGGTCGCGCTCGACGGGATCTTCCAGCATGCCAATGTGCCGCCGTTTGTGGCCAAGCAGCTGATCCAGCACCTCGTCACCAGCAATCCTTCGCCCGCCTATGTCCAGCGGGTCGCGCAAGTCTTCGCCGACAACGGCAGCGGCGTGCGCGGTGACATGAAGGAGGTGATCCGCGCGGTGCTGATGGACAGTGAGGCGCGCGACGACAATGCGGTGGCGAGCCAGAGCTTCGGCAAACTGCGCGAACCCGTGGTGCGGCTGGTGCAGTGGGCGCGCGCGTTCAAGGTCACCTCGCCGACCAACGCCTGGCCGTTCGGGAACACCAATTCGACAGCAAACCGGATCGGGGAAAGCGCCGGCCGTGCGCCAAGCGTGTTCAACTTCTTCCGCCCTGGATACGTCCCGCCCGGAACGTCGCTGGCGGCGAGCAATCTGGTCGCACCCGAGTTCCAGATCACCAGCGAACCCTCGCTGATTGCTTACACCAATTACATGCAGACCGTGATCCAGAACGGTGCGAGCGAGGCCAAGCCCGACTATTCGGCGCTCACCGCGATCGCGGGCGACAGCCAGGCACTGCTTGACGAGCTCAACCTGCTGCTCGCCGCCGGACAGATCCATCCGACGATTATCGGGCAGATGAAGACCGCGCTCGACAGCATCACGAACACCACCAACCGGATTTACGCCGCGGTGCTGCTGGTGATGGCGAGCCCCGATTATCTGGTGCTGAGGTGACCCGCATGACCGACGATGTCTCCCGCCGCGCGTTCCTCAAGCGTGCTTCAGCTCTGTCGCTGGCCGGGGTCGCGACCCCGTTGGTCACTACCCTGGCTGCGATCGGAGAGGCGGCGGCCGCCGGAACACCGAGCGATTACAAGGCGATGGTCTGCGTGTTTCTTTATGGTGGCAACGATTACGCCAACACGCTCGTCCCTTACGATAACGCGCGCTATGCCACTTACCAGTCGAACCGCAGCGCGATAGCCTTGGCGCAAGCTTCGCTGACGCCAACGGTGCTCAATCCGTCGGTCGCGCTGGCGGGAGGCGCACAATATGCACTGGCCCCGCCGCTCGCACCGCTGCTCCCGCTGTTCAATGCCGGCAAACTCGCGGTCGCGCTCAACCTCGGCACGCTGGTCCAGCCGACGACCAAGGCGCAGTATCTGGCAAATAACGTGCCGCTGCCGCCCAAGCTCCTGAGCCACAACGACCAGCAGAGTTATTTCCAGGCATCGTCGCCGGAAGGCGCAACCTCGGGCTGGGGCGGGCGTATCGGCGATTTGTTCCAGGCGGGCAACGGCACCGCGACCACAACCTGCATGAACGTCAGCGGCAACGCGGTATTCCTCACCGGCAAGGCGGCGGTGCAATACTCGGTCACCCCTTCAGGCCCGATCGGCCTGACCGCGCGGACGACGCTGCAAGGGTCGGCGGCGGCGAGCACGATGCTGCAGAACCTGCTGCGCGGCGCGGGCACGGCCCACCTGATGGAAGCCGCAGTCGGCCAGATCGGCACGCGCGCGCTCGATCTCTACGCGCAGGTGTCGGGCGCACTGGCGCAAGCCCCGGCGACGACCACGATCTTTCCCGCCGCCGCCGATCCGTCGTCGAGCCTCGGCGCGCAACTGGCGATGGTCGCGAAGCTGATCTCGGTCTCGAGCCAGCTCGGAGCCAAGCGGCAGGTGTTTTTCGTGTCGACCGGGCGGTTCGACAATCACGACGAAATCCCCACGCTGCACCCGCTGCTCCAGCAGAACGTCGCCGATGCGCTGCGCGCGTTCCACGATACCACCGTGGAGCTGGGCGTTTCCAATCAGGTGACGACCTTCACCGCCAGCGACTTTGGCCGCGCCCTGACCAGCAACGATGACGGCTCGGACCACGGTTGGGGCTCGATGCACTTTGTGATGGGCGGCGCAGTCAAGGGCGGGCGCTACTACGGGATCAACCCGGTGATCATGAACAACGGCCCCGATGACATCGGCCAGGGCCGCCTGATCCCGACGATGAGCGTCGATCAATACGCCGCCACGCTGGCCAGCTGGTTCGGCGTGCCCGACAGCCGCATGGCCGAAATCGTTCCCAACATCGGCAACTACGTCGGGAGCACGCTGGGCACCAACATCGGGTTCGTCTGACGAGGGGGCGCATCAATATGACGGGCTCAAACCGGACGGCGGATAACCGAAGGCGATGCAAATCACCCGGCGCGGGGGTGCCCGCGCCGGGTGATAGTACCCGTCACCCCGGCGCAGGCCGGAGTGACGAAATTTTGTCTGCTTAGCCCCGGCGCGGACCGCCGCCGCCTTGGCGACGCGGGCCTTGTGGCCGGTCGCCCTGGGGCCGGTCACCGCGCGGACGATCACTGTGCGGCCGATCGGTGCGGGGCCGGTCGCCTTGCGGACGATCGCCCTGGGGCCGATCGCTGCGCGGACGATCGCCTTGCGGGCGATCCCCCTGCGGACGGGCGGGCCTAACGGCATCGCGGTGCTGCGGAGCCGGGCGGCGCTCGCCGCCGCTGCGCTCACCTTGCGGCTGGTTGCCGTCCTGACGGACATCGCCGAGCGGATTGAACACCGGCCCGCGCGCCGGGGCAGTGGCCTTACGGTCGCTGGCGATGCGGTCGTTGCGGACATACTGGTCGCGCGACTGGCCGTCACGGCCCTGGCCGCCGGTGCTGCGGTTCTTGTTCGGGCCGCCACTGCGTCCACCGCCGCCGCGTGCAGCAGAACCGCCACGGCCGCGCGCATCGCGGGCATCGCGCCGGGCATCCTGCTCAAGTTCCTGGGGTTTGCGCACCGGAGCAGGCAGGCGCGCAGCTTCCTTGAGGAAATCCTCAGGCAATGGCTGCGGGAACAGCTTGACCTTGGTCAGCCGTTCGATGTCGCGCAGGTAATCGCGCTCGTCGGGGGCGACATAGCTGATCGCGATGCCGTCGGCCCCGGCGCGCGCGGTGCGCCCGATGCGGTGAACGTACTGTTCGGCCACGTTGGGCATCTCGAAGTTGAACACGTGGCTCACCCCGGTCACGTCGATCCCGCGCGCGGCGATATCGGTGGCGACCAGCACCGGGGTCGAACCCTGGCGGAAAGCGTTGAGTGCGGCAGTACGCTGCGGCTGGCTCTTGTTGCCGTGGATCGCGGCGGCCTGCACCCCGGCCGAAACCAGATGGCGGACCACGCGGTCGGCGCCGTGCTTGGTCCGGGTGAACACCAGCGCGCGGTCGATCTTGCCGTCGGCCAGACCGGCCCGCAGGCTCAATGATAGCAAGGCCTGCTTTTCGCCCTGGTTAAGCTGGGTCACATACTGTTCGACCCGCTCGACCGTGGTCGCTTGCGGGGCAACTTCGACCCGCACCGGGTTGTGGATGAACTGCTTGCCCAGATCGGCGATGGCCTTGGGCATGGTGGCGGAGAAGAACAGGCTCTGGCGTTCCTTGGGCAGCATGTTGGCGACGCGCTTGAGCGGCACGATAAAGCCCAGGTCCATCATCTGGTCGGCTTCATCGAGCACGAAGATCTCGACGTTGCGCAGAGTCAGCGCGCGCTGATCGATCAGGTCGAGCAGACGCCCCGGCGTGGCGACGAGGATATCGACCCCGCCCGACAGCGCGCGGGCCTGCTTGCCCACCGGCACTCCGCCGAAGATGCACTGCACCGAGAGGTTGAGGTACTTGGCATAGCCGCGCATGTTCTCGGCGATTTGAGCAGCGAGTTCGCGCGTGGGTGAGAGCACCAGCATGCGGCAGCTCGCGCTCATCCGCGCTTTGGGATTGGCGGCGAGGCGGTGGAGCGAGGGGAGCGAGAAGGCCGCGGTCTTGCCGGTACCGGTTTGGGCGATCCCCAATAGGTCGCGCCCTTCGAGCAGCGCCGGGATGGCCTGCACCTGAATCGGGGTAGGGTCGGAATAGCCCTTGGTTTCAAGTGCGCGGAGCAACGGCTCGGCAAGACCAAGGTCGGAAAAATAGGACATAACAAAAAACTCTTTCTTGGCTTCTTCCCGCTCATGCTGAGCTTGTCGAAGCATCAAAATAGCCGTGCGCACGCCGGGAATCGGCGCGGCTGGACAGGTGCATCAAGTGCAACCCTGCGTGACAAAGGCGGCTGGTAAAACGGTCAACCGGGCGTTCGGGCTGGCTCACCATCAGGCAAGCTTCACGCGGCGCCGAACTGGCTTGCTGGGGCTGATGCCCGGGCAAGGTCCGGTTGGATGTGAGACGCATATATGCTGCGTTGCGGCAAAAAGCAAGTAAATTGCGCGGGCCTCGCGATGGAACCCCACCCCACACCCCGCGTTTCCCCCCAGCAGGAGACATCGGACCATGGCAGCACGGGCATATTGGCAAGGGCAGATCCGGCTGGCGCTGGTTTCGATTCCGGTAGAAATTTACGCCGCGACGCGGTCGGGGGCTAAAATCGCGTTCCGGCAAATCCACGAGCCGAGCGGCAAGCCGATCTCCTACGAAAAGGTCGCCGAGGGGGTTGGACCGGTCGACAAGGACGATATCATCTCGGGCTACGAGGTCTCCAAGGGCAATTACGTGCTGCTTGAGGATCGCGAGATCGAGGCGGTCAAGATCGAGAGCAAGAAGACGCTCGAACTGGTCCAGTTCGTCAAGGCCGACGAGATCGATCCGCTCTATTTCGAGAAGCCGTACTATGTCACCCCGGCCGACGACCTGGCTGAAGAGGCCTTCGTGGTGTTGCGCGAAGCCTTGCGCAAGGCGGGCAAAATCGGCCTCGGCCAACTTTCGATCCGTGGCTCGGAAAAGCTCGTCGCGCTCAAGCCGTGCGGCAAAGGGCTTCTGCTCGAAACGCTGCGCTATGCCGACGAGGTGCGCAAAGGCCAGTCGTTCTTCACCGAGGTCAGCGGGGAAAAGCCGCGTGCCGACTTGCTCGATCTGGCCGCTACCCTGATCGAGCAGCGCAGCGCGCCGTTCGATCCGGGCGAGTTCCACGACCGCTACGCCGATGCGCTGCGCAAACTGATCGATCGCAAGGCCAAGTCGAAAAGCAAAAAGGCGATCCTGGAAGACACCGAGGAGCCGGCACCGCGCAGCGGCAGCAATGTGATCGACCTGATGGCGGCGCTGAAGAAGTCGGTTGGGGAGACTGGCGATGCGAAAAAGCCAGCAGCCAAGAAGCCTGTGCGAAAGCGGGCCTGATGGCGAAATCGAGCCTTACCACATACAACGCCAAGCGCGATTTCAAGCTGACCGCCGAGCCTGCGGGCAAAGTCGAACACTCGCCCACCGGCAACCGCTTCATCGTCCAGAAGCACGACGCGACGCGGCTGCATTGGGACTTTCGGATCGAGGCCGATGGGGTACTCAAGAGCTGGGCGGTGACGAAAGGGCCCTCACCCGATCCATCGATCAAGCGGCTCGCGGTGCGCACCGAAGATCACCCGCTGGCTTATGGCACCTTCGAGGGCTCAATCCCCAAAGGCGAGTATGGCGGCGGCACGGTGATGCTGTGGGACTGCGGCACCTGGGCTCCGGTGCCGGGCAAGAGCTGGAAAGACATCGACAAGGGCCACCTGCATTTCACCCTCGACGGGACCCGGATGAAGGGCGAGTGGCTGCTGATCCGGCTCAAGCCGCGCGGCAATGAAAAGCGCGAGAACTGGCTGCTGCGCAAGATCGCGGACGGCCATGAGGTGGAGGGTGATCCGCTGGTCGAGCGCGAATTGACCAGCGTTCTGACCGGGCGCTCGATGGCTGAGATCGCTGCGGACGCCGGAGGCAGCCATTCGCTCGCAGGCAAGAAGGGCAAGGCCTTTGCCGCCGAGATGAGCAGCGCCGCAAAGCACAATGCAAAAAAAGCGCCGAAGCCAAAGCGCAAGGTGAAGCCGTCTACCAAGCCCAAGTTCCGCACCCCGCAGCTCGCCACGCTGGTCGATGCGGTCCCGGCCGGGAATGGCTGGATGCACGAGATCAAGTTCGACGGCTACCGCGCGTTGATCGCCGCCAAGGGCAGCGATGTGACGGTGTGGACAAGGGGCGGCAAGGACTGGACCGACAAGTTTACGCCGCTGGTGGATGCGCTGGTCGCGCTCGATTTACCCAGCTGCCTGATCGACGGCGAGATCATTGCGCCTGATGCCGAGGGCAACCCCGACTTCTCGCGGTTGCAGGCGGTGCTCAAGCGCGGCCACGGCTCGCAAGCCCCCGGTGACAAGCTCGCCTACCATGCCTTCGACTTGCTCGAACTGGAAGGCGAGGATCTGACCGGCCTGCCCAATGTCGAGCGCAAGGAACGGCTCGAGGCCTTGCTGCGCGGGGCGGCCGATCCGGTCCATGTCGCCGATCACGTGATTGGCGCAGGCGAGGCGCTGTTCAAGGGGATGTGCGCTGCCGGGCAGGAGGGGATCATCTCGAAACGGATCGACGCGCCTTATCGGTCCACCCGGAGCAAGGACTGGGTCAAGGTCAAATGTACCTTGCGGCAAGAATTCATCGTGGTCGGATGGAAAAAATCGGCGAACAAGGTGCGGCCGTTTGCCTCGCTGCTGCTGGCGCAGAACGAGGGCGGCAAGCTGGTTTACAAGGGCAATGTCGGGACCGGGTTCGGACAGGACGACATGGCCGATCTGGCCAAGCGCATGACCAAATTGGCGACCGACAAGCCGCCCCTGGAAGTCAGCAGGGAAGACGCGCGCGGCGTCATCTGGCTGCGCCCCGAACTGGTCGCCGATGTCGCCTTTGCCGAATTCACCGCCGAAGGATCGGTGCGCCACGGCAGCTTCATCGGATTGCGCGGTGACAAGAAGGCAGCAGAAGTGAAGCCCGAACGCGCCGAAGCGGCCCCGGACGATGAACTGGTGGTCAAAATCACCAACCCCGACCGCGTGATCTTCCCCGAAAGCGGGCAAACCAAAGGCGATCTCGCGGCCTATTACGCCGCTATCGCGCCGCTAATGCTGCCTTACGCGGGTTCGCGTCCGCTCAGTCTGGTGCGCTGCCCGCAAGGCCGCGCCAAGCAATGCTTCTTCCAGAAGCACGACAGCGGGTCGTTCGGGCCCTCGGTCAAGCATGTCCCGATCCACGAAAAGGATGGCGGGCGCGAGGATTACCTTTACGTCACCGAGGCCGCCGGGCTGCTCGCCTGCGTCCAGATGGGCACGATCGAATTCCACGCGTGGCTCTGCCGCAGCGACGCGATCGAGGAGCCTGACCGGTTGATCTTCGATCTCGATCCCGACGAAGCGCTTGATTTCAAGGATGTCATCGGTGCGGCCAAACACCTGCGCGATACCTTGTCCGACCTCGGCCTGGTCAGTTTCGCAATGCTCTCGGGCGGCAAGGGGGTGCACGTAATCGCGCCGCTGCGACCCGGCCATTCGTGGGAGGTCCACAAGGACTTTGCCCGCCGCTTCGCCGAAGCGCTGGCGCAAGCCGAGCCTGAGCGCTTCGTTGCGACGATGAGCAAGGCCAAGCGGCAGGGGCGGATTTTCATCGACTGGCTGCGCAACCAGCGCGGCAGCACCGCAGTGGTGCCCTATTCGGCGCGGGCCCGCGAAGGAGCCCCAGTGGCCGTGCCGATCGCGTGGGATGAACTTGACGCGGTCAAAAACGCGCACCCGTTCTCGATCGGCGATGCCCAGCGCCTGATCGAGCGCAGCCGCGACAAGGCGCTGGCTGGCTGGGGCTTTGCCGATCAGGCCCTGCCGGAACTGTAAGGCTGCACGCTTCCATCCGGCCAGCCCAGCGCCTATGGGCGCGAGACTATGCTGCGCCTGTCCGACCTTGCCCTGCCGCTCGACCATCCGCCCGAGGCAGTGCTGCCCGCGATTGCCGCGCGGCTGGGGGTGAGCGAGGGCGAAGTCCGGAGCCACCGGCTGGTGCGGCGGGGCAACGATGCGCGCAAGCGCGGCGCGATCAAGCTGGTCTATTCGTTCGATGTCGAGCTGGCCGATGAGGCTGAGGTGCAGGCCCGGTTGGGGGGCGATCCGCATGTTCGCCCCGCGCCCGACACCACTTACCACCCACCCGTTCAGGCACCTGCCGATTGGTCGGGCCAGCGCCCCGTGGTGATCGGCGCGGGGCCGTGCGGCTTGTTCGCCGCGCTGATCCTCGCGCAGATGGGTTTCCGCCCAATCATCATCGAACGCGGCAAGGCGGTGCGCGAACGCACCAAGGACACCTGGGGACTGTGGCGCCGCGGCGTGCTCGAGCCCGAAAGCAACGCCCAGTTCGGCGAGGGCGGGGCGGGAACTTTTTCCGACGGCAAGCTCTACTCGCGGATCAAGGACCCGCGTCACCTGGGCCGCAAGGTGCTGACCGAATTCGTCAAAGCCGGTGCTCCGCCCGAAATCCTGACCGAGGCACATCCGCATATCGGCACCTTCCGGCTGGTCACGATGGTGATATCCATGCGCAAGACGATCGAGGCGCTGGGCGGGGAATACCGCTTCGGCACGCGGGTCGATGCGTTCGAGCGCGAGGAGGGCAAGATTACCGCGCTCCACCTGTCAAATGGCGAACGACTGGCGGCCAGCCACGTCGTGCTCGCGGTGGGGCATTCGGCGCGCGATACGTTTGAAGCTCTGCATGACGCAGGCGTGCACATAGAGGCCAAGCCGTTCGCAATCGGGGTGCGGATCGAGCATCCGCAAGGCTGGATCGACCGGGCCCGCTACGGCAGCGAGGCAGGCAATCCGCTCCTCGGCCCGGCGAGTTACGCCCTGGCACACAAGGCCAGCAATGGCCGCTCGGTCTATTCGTTCTGCATGTGCCCGGGCGGGCACGTGGTTGCCGCGACCTCGGAGGAAGGGCGCGTGGTCACCAACGGGATGAGCCAGTATTCGCGCGCCGAATTCAACGCCAATTCGGGACTGGTGGTGGATATTTCGCCCGAGCGCGACTTTCCCGGGCACCCGCTGGCCGGGGTGGCCCTGCAGCGCGAATTGGAAGCGCTGGCTTACGTTTCGGGCGGGAGCAATTACCACGCACCGGGGCAGACGGTCGGCGATTTTGTGAAGGACCGGGCCTCCAGCGCGTTTGGTTCAATTGAGCCCAGCTACCAGCCCGGGGTCAAGCCGACCGACTTGTCTGAATGCCTCCCCGCATTCGTCACCGACGCAATCCGCGAGGCGCTCCCGGTGTTCGGGCGGCAGCTGGCCGGGTACGATCATCCCGACGTGGTGATG
This sequence comes from Pseudomonadota bacterium, assembly GCA_030271565.1. Classification (GTDB taxonomy): domain Bacteria; phylum Pseudomonadota; class Alphaproteobacteria; order Sphingomonadales; family Sphingomonadaceae; genus Novosphingobium. The sequence continues at coordinate 1,362 of JARXKR010000043.1, read as the reverse complement.
ACCGGGGTCGAAACCCGCACCTCGTCGCCGATCCGGATTAACCGAGGTGCAGACCTGCAAAGCCTCAATACGCGCGGGCTCTACCCGGCGGGAGAAGGTGCGGGCTACGCCGGCGGGATACTTTCGGCGGCGGTGGACGGGATCAAGGTGGCCGAAGCCCTCGCGCTCGATCTGGTGGCAGGGTGAGCGTGCAATACGACGCCATAGTCCTCGGCGCAGGCGCTGCGGGCCTGTTCTGCGCCGCGCTTGCCGGACAGCGCGGCAAACGCGTGCTGCTGCTCGACCACAACGACGAGCCGGGCCGCAAGATTCTGATCTCGGGCGGGGGTCGGTGCAATTTTACCAACCTGCACACCGCACCCGAGCGGTTCATTTCGGCAAATCCGCACTTCGCCAAATCGGCGCTGAGCCGGTTCACCCCGCACGATTTCCTCGCCCTGATCAAGACTTACGGGATCGCCTGGCACGAAAAGACGCTGGGGCAGCTGTTCTGCGATGGCTCGGCGCGGCAAGTGGTCGATCTGCTGCTGGCTGAGTGCGTCAAGGGCGGGGTAACGCTGCGGCTGGGCGAACAAGTCGGCCCGGTCGAGCACCGTGACGGGTTGTTCCATGTTGCGGGCGAGAGTGCATCCGCGCTGGTCATCGCCACCGGCGGGCCGTCGATCCCCAAGCTTGGCGCGAGCGGACTGGCCTATGATCTCGCCCGCCAGTTCGGTCTGAAAGTGGTCGAACCGCGCCCCGCGCTGGTCCCGCTGACCTTGGGCGGCGATGAGGTACTGTTCCGCGAGCTATCGGGTGTCTCCGCACCGGTGGTGGCAAAATGCGGCAAGGCGGCATTCGCCGAGGCGGCGCTGTTCACGCACCGCGGTCTGTCGGGTCCGGCGATCTTGCAGGTTTCATCCTATTGGAAGCGCGGTGAGCCGGTCGGGATCGATTTTCTGCCCGGGCATGATGCTGGCTGGTTGAACGGGGCCAAGCGCGCAGCACCGCGCAAGCTGGTGCGCAAGCTGCTCGCCGAAACGCTGTCCGAGCGGCTGGCGACGGTGCTGGCCGAGCGACTGGAGCTGGACGGCGAGCTTGGCCAATATGGCGACAAGGTGCTTGGCGCCGCCGAAGCCGCGCTGCGGGGCTGGCAGTTCAACCCCAATGGCAGCGAAGGCTTTGCCAAGGCTGAAGTCACTGTCGGCGGGATCAGCACGGCTGAGCTGTCCTCGCAGACGATGGAGGCGCGGCGGATGCCGGGGCTTTATGCAATCGGCGAGGCAGTCGATGTCACCGGCTGGCTGGGCGGGTACAATTTCCAGTGGGCCTGGGCCAGCGCAGCGGCTGCGGCTGGGGCGGTCTGAACAATCCCCCTCCCCA
>JARXKR010000251.1 GCA_030271565.1 Pseudomonadota bacterium | reverse complement strand
CCCCGCATCCCCTCCCCCGTCCATCCTGAGCTTGTCGAAGGACTGCCCTGTTCTTCAGAGGTCGGAGAGAAGGACAGTGCTTCGACAGGCTCAGCATGAGCGGGGTTTTTATCGACACGTGCCCCATCACCACCCTGCGGCCCTCGCGCGTCTCGCGCCGCACTCGGCTCCAGCTGTCCGTTCAGGGAAGGAATCCGGCACCGCTCGATCAGTTCCACCGTCCACAACGCCCCCGCCGCATCGGGGAGCAGTTCACCATCCAGCTCCTGCCGGCCCAGTCGGGTGCCCGCGTAAGTCGCCTCGATCCGCGCGCGCCATGTGGCGGAGAGGTGCGGGTTGGCGCGCGTCGGCCCGCCAGTGACCACGGTGCCTGGCGCCGCCATGATCGCGCGCAGCACCGGGCCGGGACGCGGGGTGGTGGTGACGACGGCCTGGGGATTATCGCCCAGTCGCAGCCCCATTTGCAGCATGTCCCAGGTCTCTTCGCCCCGGTCCCATTTGGCGAGCTCGTCGCACCACGCATAGTGGTGCTCGGGGCCGCGTAGCAGGCGCGGGCAGCTGCCCGAAAACAGATGCGCCTCGGCACCGCTGCGGAAGCGCAAGCGGCGGAGCGTGGGCTGCCAATCCGCGATCCACGGCGCGGCAACTGCCAGCAGGCCGCTGCGTCCTTCGATCATGATCGCCCGGGCATCGTCAAGGGTCGCGGCGACCAGAGCAATACGCAGATCCGACGCCGATTCCTCGGCGATCCGCGCGGTCACCCACTGCGCGCCTGCCAACGTCTTGCCGAAGCCGCGCCCGGCCATGATCACCCAAGTCGCCCAGTCCGAGCCGTCGGCGGTTGCACACGGGGCAAGTTGGCCGGCATGCGCCCAGTGTTCCCACGCCCGGTCAATCGCCTGCCGTTCGGCCTCGCTCAGCAGATCGAGTGCGCCACGGCGCGTTTCGGCATCGAGCGCCTTGAAATAGGCGATCAGATCGGTGCCGGGTGCCAGCTTGCGCTGGTGCGTTCCCCGACCGAACGGGCGGCGTGCGCTCACGTCGGCTCAGGCGGTATCACTGCGGGCGCGAGCGCTTCGAGCTTGATCAGGATCGATTCGCGCACTTCGTCGAGCCTGCGCGGACGCGCCCAGCGGCGACCCGCCGGGCCCGTTCCTGCGACTGTGGCGCGATGGCGGCTCAAGACTTTCAAAGCCTGTTCGACCGTCATTTGCGGAATCGGGGTGGCCGGGTCGGGGGCCAGCCCTTCCATCGCATCCGCAGCGCGGCGGACCAGCGCCATTTCGATCCGGGCATAGCCTTGCTCAAGCGCCGCCTGCCAGCGTTGCGCGAAGACCGGGTCCTCGCGCCGCCGTTTGTAGATCGATTCAACCCGAAAGCCGGTGGATTGCGCGGAATGCATGACGTTGCAGCTCGCCGCCAGAAGATCGAGGAACATTTGCTCGGCCTCGTCGGTCCAGCGGGCACCCGTGCTGCGGACCACCTTGAGTCCATCCTTGCCATAGCGGATTGCGGTGCCTGCCGGTCCTGCCCCCGACCGGTTTGCGGCTGCGGGCGCGCCAGCGTGACTCATCAAAATCTCCAGTTGATGTTCTTTGTATGTTCCATATCCGTGCGTAAAAGTCAACCCAAACGTGCCATATAGGTTCGTCGCTCGCTTTCCAATCGGCGGCGGGTGGCGCTTCGCGCTGCGGATTTCCGCATCGCAAGGGGTGGCATCGTAGCGCGCACGCGACTATGGCGCGGCATGCGCATCGCCATAACTTCCGACCATGCCGCGTTCGACCTCAAGGCCGAGCTGCGCGACTACCTGATTGGACTGGGTCACGATGTGGCCGATCTTGGGCCGACGACGCCGGACCGGGTCGATTATCCCGATTTTGGCTACAAGCTGGCCGAGGTGGTTGCCGGTGGCTCCGCTGAACTTGGCGTGGCCTTGTGCGGCTCGGGGATTGGCATCGCAATCGCGGTCAACCGCCACCCGGCACTGCGCTGCGCGCAGGTGTCAGAGCCATACGCCGCGAAGCTCGCGCGTGAACACAACGATGCCAACGCCATCGCGATGGGTGCGCGCCTGATCGGCACCGACATGGCCAAGGCCTGCCTCGACGCGTTTCTGGCCGCGCAGTTTCTAGGCGGGCGACACGCAGCCCGCGTCGATAAATTATCGCACCCGACCTGCTGAGGAGCCAAGCGCCCGTGACCGACACTCTTGAAGCGAACCCCGCCATCCGCCCGGCCGGGTTCTTCTCGGCCAGGCTCGAGCAGGCCGACCCCGAAGTTTACGCGGCGGTGCGCGGCGAACTGGGCCGCCAGCAGCACAAGATCGAGCTGATCGCGAGCGAGAACATCGCCAGCCGCGCGGTGCTCGAGGCAACCGGCTCGGTCTTCACCAACAAATATGCCGAAGGTTATCCGGGCAAGCGTTACTACGGCGGCTGCGAGTACGCCGACGTGGTCGAAACGCTGGCGATCGAGCGGGCCAAGGCGCTGTTCGGCTGCGATTATGCCAACGTCCAGCCCAATTCGGGCAGCCAGATGAACCAGGCGGTGTTCCTCGCGCTGCTCAACCCCGGTGACAGCTTCATGGGGCTCGA
>JARXKR010000042.1 GCA_030271565.1 Pseudomonadota bacterium | reverse complement strand
AGCGAGGAAGATGTCGCCGCGCGGATCATGGCGCTGGGCGGGAACCGGCTGGTGATCACCGGGGGCGAGCCGCTGCTTCAGGGTGCCCAATTGGCGCGGATGGTGGCGCTGCTCCCCCGCGCAGGCGGGGGTCTCAGGCTGGATCAGCGCGAAGAGGCCCGAGGTTCCCGCCTTCGCGGGGACTCGATTTTGATCGAAATCGAGACCAACGGCACCGTCGCGCCGCACCCCGCACTCGCCCCCTTGGTCGACCAGTACAACGTCAGCCCGAAGCTCAAGCATTCGGGCAATCCTGCTGAAATTGCTCTGCTTTCTGAGCGGCTGCACGGGTGGAAAAATGAACCTAAAGCGAACTTTAAGTTTGTGATTTCGGCCCCCGAAGACCTCGCCGAAGTGCTCCAACTGCAAGCGGACCTCGCAATTCCATCGACGCGCATCCAGCTCATGCCCGAAGGAACCACCAGCGCGGTTATCCGTGACCGCAGCGCCTGGCTCGCCCCCCTCGCCGTGGACCACGGGCTTGGTTTCAGCGACCGCCTGCACATTCACCTCTATGGGGATACCCGGGGCACATGATCGAGGACGTTCCACCCGTCCCGCCGCAGCGCGGCGACCTGACGCAAGGTCCGCTGTTCAAGACGCTCGCGCTGTTCTCGCTGCCGGTGCTGCTCGGCAATGTCCTCCAAAGCCTCAACGCCTCGGTCAACACGGTGTGGATCGGACGGCTGCTGGGCGAGGATGCACTTGCCGCCACGTCGAGTTCGAACATTGTCATCTTTCTCGTCTTTGCCGCGATCTTCGGGATCAGCATGGCGACCACGATCCACGTCGGACAGTACTTCGGCGCGCGCAATATCGACCAGATGCGCAAGAGCTTCGGCGCGGGACTGGGTCTTTGCATGATGCTCTCAGCAGCTATCGCGCTCGTCGGCTGGTTCACTGCGCCCGGCTTGCTGCGCCTGCTCAACATGCCCGGCAGCTCGTTCCATTTCGCGCTTGATTACCTCCGGGTGATCTTCCTCGTCGTGCCGACAATGACGCTGACCGTCCTGGTCTCGAGCGCAATGCGCGGCTGCGGCGATTCGCGCACCCCGCTCTATTTCCAGATCCTCACGGTAATTCTCGACATCGGGCTCAACCCGCTGTTTATCGCCGGGATCGGGCCGTTTCCGAAACTCGGGATCATCGGCGCGGCGGTGGCGACGGCAATCGCGACGCTGACGGGCCTCGCCGGGCTGATGGGCTGGATTTATTGGCGCGACCTGCCGATCCGGCTCAAGGGTCGCGAGCTGACCTACCTGTGGCCGGCGCGCGATGAGCTTGCCTACCTCATCATGAAGGGGGTGCCGATGGGCTTCCAGATGCTGGTCATCTCGGGCGCGGGGGTGATCATGATCGGGCTGATCAACCAGGAAGGGATCGACTACGCTGCGGGCTATGGTGCGCTGCTGCAGCTGTGGAACTATATCCAGATGCCGGGGTTGGCGATCAGCGCCGCGGTCGGGGCGATGGTCGCGCAGCACATCGGCGCGCGGCGCGAAGCCCGGGTCGATGCGATCAACTGGTCAGGGGCAGGCGCCAACATTCTGATCACGCTGACGCTGGTCGCGCTGATGTTGCTGTTCGGTCGGCCGCTGCTGGCGCTGTTCCTGGGTTCGGACAGCCCGGCGATCCCGGTCAGCCTGCACATCCAGAACATGGCGATCTGGACCTACGTGCCATTCGGGGTGACGATCGTGTTGTTCGGCACGCTGCGCAGCTATGGCGTGGTGCTGGTGCAGATCGCGATCCTGTTCACCGCAATGTACGCTGTAAGGTTGGGGGCCTATGTGCTGCTCTACCCGCGGCTCGGCCCTGACGCGCTGTGGTGGTCGCTCAACATCAGTTCTGTGGCGACCTTGGCGCTGACCTTGCTCGCTTACTTCAACGGCGGCTGGCGAGCGCAAATGCATGCGCGGATTGCGGCGGGGTAAGCCTACCGCCCCTGCGCACGCCAGCGCTGGACGGTGCGCAGGACCATGTCCTCCTCGCCGCCCGAGCTGTTCCACAGGTCACTGAACGAAGGGTCGGCGCTGGCCGGACGTTTCATTTCTTCCAGCTCGTCAAAGCTGACCCGGATCGGGATCGACACACCCTCGCCGCAGATGATGCACTCGCGGTTGCGCAAGGCCGGGATCGAATCGAGGAAACCGCGCGCGCCTTCGGGCATCGCTGCCTTGACGAAGGCCTGGTCGCGGTCGTTGTTGAGCCGCATCGAGATGATCGTGCCGCACTGTGACAGCACGCCTTCGGCCAGATCCGACGGGCGCTGGGTGATCAGGCCGAGCGAGACGCCGTATTTGCGCCCTTCCTTGGCGATCCGGCTGAGAATCTTGCCCACCGACGATCCGTCGGAGTTCTTCTCATTGGGGACGTAACGGTGCGCTTCCTCGCACACCAGCAGCACCGGCCGGGTCTTCTCGTCGCGGCTCCAGATCGCGAAGTCGAACACCAGCCGGCTCAGCACCGCGACCACGGTCGAAGTGACGTCCGAGGGAACCCCCGAAACGTCGATGATCGAGATCGGCTTGCCCTTGCTCGGCATGCGGAAGATCTTGGCGATGAATTCGGCCATCGTGTCGCCGACCAGCATGCCCGAGAACAGGAACTGGTAGCGCGGATCGGCCTTGAGTTCGTCGATCTTGGTCCTGACCCGCATGTACGGGGCGGACGAGGTCGCCTTGTCGAGCTTGCCCATTTCGGTCTGGATCATGTTGGTCAGATCGGAGAGCAGGTAGGGGATCGGCGAATCGACAGTGATCTTGCCCATCGAATCCGCCAGCCGGTTCTTGCTTCGCGCGGCGAGCAGGCACTTCGACAGGATGTCCATGTCCTCTTGGCGGTCGTTGCCCGACGAGGTCAGGAACACCTCGCAGTGCTCTTCGAAATTCATCAGCCAGTACGGCATCTGCAGGTTCGAAACGTCGAAGATCATCCCGATCTGCTTGAACGCGGCCGAATATTCGCCGTGCGGATCGATCATCACGATATGCCCTTCGGGGGCATGCTCGCAGATCCGGTGGAGGATCAGCGCGGCGCTGGTCGATTTACCGGTACCGGTGGAGCCGAGCAGCGCAAAGTGCTTGCCGAGCATGGCATCGACATAGAGCCCGGCGCGGATGTCGCGGGTCGGGAAGACGGTACCGACCTGAATGCTGGTGCGTCCGTCGCTGGCGTAGATCTGCTTGAGGTCGTTGCTGGTTGCGGGATAGATCAGCGCGCCGGGGATCGGATAACGGGTGACGCCGCGGCGGAAGCTGTGGATGCGCCCGGTCAGGCGTTCTTCGTCGCCTTCGCCGAGGAAATCGATGTTGGCCATGATCCCGCCGGGGGTCTTGGAATCCTGCCGCTGGGTGCGGACCGAGCCGAGCAGCCAGCCTTTGCCGACGCGGATCTTGATCTGGCTGCCGACTTGTCCGGCGAGCGCGATCGAGGGATCGCCATCTTCGGTGCATTCCTGCAGCCGCTGCAAGTCGAGCGCGATGGCCGACCCCGAGCCGGAGATTTCGAGCACAATTCCGATCGGTTCGCGGGCATTGTCGAGTTGCTGCACGGCTTCAGCGGCTTCAACGGGGATTTCCTCCGCCTGTGCCGCGCGCGCATTGCCAAATCCGTGTCCGCCCATATCGTTCATCTCTGCGACCAGCCCCAAGTCGCCAGCAACGTTTGCTGACCCCGGACTGGTAAGCCAGAGCGGTTAAGATTGGCCTAAATTGAGTGTTCTCACGCGGTCGGATCTAAACCAGCGCGAACAGTCGGCCCGCAAGGAAACCCATGCCCACCGACAGCGCGACCGCCAGCAGCCCGTAGAAAAACCCGTCGTCCTGCGCGAATTGCGCCACTAAGCGTTCGAACCCCTGTTTCTTGACCACCACCCGGCTGATCGCCGAGGCGACCACGCGGCCGTGGCTTATCGCAAAGGTTTCAGCGGTATAGGTTCCGGTCTGAACCGACGAAGGCAGCGAAATGCGCGCCTGGTAGAGCACCTGCGCGCTGATCCCCACCCCGCGCGGGTCCTCCTGGTAGAGCCCTTCGCGGGTCATCAAGTCGACGAGGCCCGACGACATTCGGGCCTGCTCCTTGGGATCGTAGGAGCCGATTGGCGAGAGTTGCAACCACGGCAAGCCAAGCTCGTAAATCGCTGCGGTCTTGTCATCGACGATCTTGGCAATCGGCTTGGACGAGGCGACCGCGAAAAAGGTCGGGGCGGAGCGGAATTCGGCGCTGTCAGCGTTGACCCAGATCCCGGCGAAGCGGCTCTTCTCGCGCAGCACGATCGAGCGGGTCGGGCCCTTCAGCACCACGACGATATCGTAGTCCTGGCCGGCGCGGGTGCCCTCGGGCGTGAGGATCGCACCGAACAGCAGTAACTCGGTACCGCGAAAGCCCTGGCGGACCTGAACCTCGTGCTGCGAAACCTCGGGCACCAGAATCGGATCGCGCGCAGCGGTCAGGAACAGCAGTGCAAGGAGCACGAACAGCCGCTTCATGACGGCATCACCGAATAGATCTCGTTAGGCCGCCACAGCAGACCCATCACCATCAGCACGGCAATGATCAGCACCAGCGCGGCCAGCCCGAAGCGCAGCCAGGCGGCGGGGAATTTTTGTGCCATTTGCGCCCCGATTTGCGCGCCCGAAACCGAGCCGATCAGGAGCAACACTGCGAGCACGATGTCGACCGCCTTGGTGGTCAGCGAATGCATCATCGTCGTCGCCATGGTCACGAACAGGATCTGGAACAGCGAGGTACCGACCACGACATTGGCGCTCATCCCCAGAATGTAGAGCATCGCCGGAACCAGCACGAACCCGCCGCCGATCCCCATCAGCATGGTCAGCACGCCGGTCAGCATGCCGAGCAGCAGCGGCGCGAACGGGGAGATATAGAGCCCCGAGCGGTAAAACCGCCAGCGCAGCGGCAGGCTTGCGACCATCGGGTGGTGGCGGCGCTTGCGTGCGGGGACAGCCACCCCGGCTTTCTGCGCCTGCATCGTCTGCCAGCTTTCGCGGCCCATCAGCGTGCCGATCGAGCCGAGGAGCACGACATAGAGGATGTTGATCACCACATCGATCTGGCCCCAGGCCTGAAGCAGGCTGAACAGCACCGCTCCGATCCCGGTGCCGATGATCCCGCCCGCGACCAGCACCGCGCCCATCTGGTAATCGACTCCGCCGCGGCGCGTATGGGCGAAGACACCGGAGACGCTCGCCCCGGTGACCTGGCTCGCGGCGGACGCTGCGGCTACTGTAGGCGGGATGCCATAGAAGATCATCAGCGGCGTGGTCAGAAATCCGCCGCCGACCCCGAACATGCCCGACAGAATACCCGTCAGCGCGCCCAGCGCGACGATGACCAGGCCATTGACCGAAAGGTTGGCAATCGGAAGGTAAACATCCATGCGTAGCCTGCAGGCCTAGGCCATTGTCGCGGCAAAAAGAAGGCCGCTCGGATTAGAATCCAGCAGAAAGCGTTACCACTGGTCCTGAACCGGGCGCGGCGTTGCCAGCGACCCGCCAGCGATAGTCTGCGGACAAGCGCGTGCCAACCGGTCCGAGGTGGAACGATACCGTCGCGATCGGCCCGACATCGAGCCGGCTCGCGCCGCGCTGCGCCCCGCCCCAGGCGCCGCCGCCGGCGCGCAGTTCGAAGCTGCTGGCATGGACCAGCGGCTTCTCGAGCCGGGCCTGACCATCGACAAAGGCGGTCGATCCGCGCCCGCCGACATAGCCCGCCTGCAGGTATGCCTCGCCGCGGACGCCAAGCGGCAAGCGGGCAGGCGGCAATTCGCTGACCAGCGCCGCTGCCGGGCGGACAATCGTGCCGGTGGTGGTCCGGGTGACGCGTCCCTCGGCCATCAGCCGCACCGGCAGGCCGGCAATCGGGCGCAGCGAGAGCCCGGCAGCCAGTTCCTCACCGCGTGGCCGCTCGATCCCGCTCGAACCGCGCAGGTAGAGCGCCGGGCTCATCCGGCTGCCCGGCGCAAGAAAATAGCGCAGGATCAGGCCGCTTTGGCTCCCGCCATAAAACCCCGCCGGGATCACCGCACCGGGCAGGCCGGCTCCGGGCGCGTTGAACATGTTGCCGCCCGAGCGCAGCAGCAGCCAGCCGTCAGCCGACCAGTGCGGCGACGCGGCCTGGCTCGCGGCGAGCGGGATTGATCGCGGCGAAGGTGGGGCTGCCATGGCCAGTGCAGGATCGGCTGGCAGCAGGCTCATCCCCGCGAGCCACAGTTCCTGATGTGCGGCTGCTTCACGCGGCGAGAGGCGATGCTCACCCGCTGCCAGCGGCGCTGGTGAGGCATTCGGCTGGATCGGCTCAGGCCGTGGCGGCGGCACAGTTGTCGGCGAAGCGAGCGGCAATGGTGGTGCCTCGAAAGTCGGCCGAACCACCGGCACCGGTTCGATCCGCCCGGACTGGCTTGGCAATGTCAGCTCGGGCAATTGCTGATGCGGGCTGCGCGCAGGGGCGGACTTGGGCTTGACCGAAGCAACAGGCACGGCGGGAGCGACAATCGCCGAACTGTCCCACAAGGCCGCGCGTGCGCCGACCCAGCTGACCATGACCAGCACCAGCGCAATCAGGGGTTGCCCCCGGCGCCTGACCTGGCTGCGCGGCTTCAAGCCTGCACCGCCTGGAGCGCGGCAGCGGCTCGCCCGAGCGACGCGGTCGCCGGGTGGGCGTCGTGGACGGTCTTGTCCCACACCACCGTGCCGTCCTGCAGCGAGCGGAAATAGGCCGTCATTGCACGGCGGCCGGCCATGATCGCGATTACGTTGGCAACCGGGATCCGCAAGACCGACAGCACCCCTTCACGCCAGCCATATTCGCGCGTCGTGAACAGTGCGCGCGACGCGGCGCGCCAGACAAATCCGCCGAAACTGGCGAGCAGCATCCAACGCAGCGGCTGCGACAACGGCAAGACATCGACCTTGCCCAATGCGTGCAACACCAGCAGCACCGCATCGAGCGCGAGCAGCAGGTAGGCCGAAGCCAGCACCAGCGCGGTCAGCGGCCCGCGCCGGTCGCGCAGCGCCATCCACACGTCGACCGGGTGCAGGCTCCAGCCCATCCGGTCCCACCCCTGGAAAGCGATGCCGTGAACCCAACGGGTCTTCTGCCGCACCGCTGCGTCGAGCCGATTGGGGAAGTAGCTGCGCGTCGCAACCAAGGCCCCGGCATCGTCACGCAGCCGCAGGAAAGCGCTGCCGCGCCCTTCGCTCGACATGACCAAGCCCAGTTCGTAATCTTCGGTCAGGCATTCGGGGGCGAAGGGTCCGGCCTCACCATCGGCGGCGCGGCGATCCGCGAGATCGCCGAGTGCGGCGCGGGAGAAACCGCAGCCGACCCCGGCCGCAGGCAATGCTCCGCCGAGCGCACCGCGCACTACCAGTCCCTTGGCGTGGCTTTCGGCAAATTCGTCCGAGTAGTGCCCGGCAATCCAGCGCGAGTGCGGCTGCTGCTCGGGGCGCACGGGCAGCTGGACGAAATCGCGCAGCACCAGCGCCGCGTCGATCACCTGCAGCGCGCAGGGGTGGACCATGTCCTCGGCATCGTGGAGCACGATCGTCGCATAGCGCCGCGCCAGTCGCGCCTCGTCAGCGGCCATCGCGCGGTACAGCCGGTTGAGGCAATCGGCCTTGGTGGTCGGGCCTGCCGCAGCCAGCGTGACCAGCCGGACCCGGGGATAGCTGCTCGCCGCAACCATTGCCGCCGTCAGTGTCGCTGCATCGTTGCGGTAGCATCCGACATAGATCGTCAGTTCGCGCTGCGGCCAAGCCTTGAGCATGTGCGTGATCGTCGCGCCAATGACCTGGCTTTCGCGGAAAGCCGGGATCAGCACCGCCGCCCTACCCGACAGCGGCTCCGCCCCATAGCCGACGGGCAGGCGCGGAGTGCGGGCTTTGCCAGTCAGCTTGAGCCCGATCCAGGCAAAGTCGACTGCGAGTTCGTCAAGCAGGCCGATGCAAAACCAGAAAGCAGCGAACGCGAGCAGTTCGCGCTCAACCAGCAGCAGCCAGTCAAGCGCCGTCCATGCTGCTGTTGTTGCCCCCATCATGCCGGATGCCCGCCCCTGATTCTTTCCTAAGAACAGTCAGCCTATCGGCAAAGCATAGCCTGTGCAACGCGTTCGGCATATAATCCGAAATAGCGCAATTCATCGCAGCTTTACTAAGACGAATTAACTACGGTGACCACAAATGAATGCCTGTCGACTGCGATACCTTGTCGAGTTGGCCCCGGCGTAAATTATCCGGCGAGCATCGCCGCTTGGGCGATATAGACTGCAGCGCCGGCGAGATAGCCCAGCAGCGCGAGCAGGCTGAACTTGCGCAGATACCAGAAGAATTCGATCTTCTCGATGCTCATCGCCGCGACCCCCGCGGCCGAACCGATGATCAGGATCGATCCTCCGGTACCGGCGCAATAGGCCATGAATTCCCACAGGAAGCTATCGGCCGGATGCTGGGCGAGCGGGTACATCCCCATCGCCGCCGCGACTACAGGCACGTTGTCGACCACCGCCGAAAGCAGCCCGAACAGCATGACGATCACGTCGAGCCGGCCAATCGCCCGATCGAGCCAGGCGGCCAATGCAGCCAGCACCCCGGCATGTTCGAGCACGCCCACCGCAAGCAGGATCCCGGCAAAGAAAATGACCGCCGACAAGTCAATCCGGGTCAGCGCATCGGCAATCACCATGCCGCGGCGCTGTTCGGGCGGCTTGCCCCGGTGGATCAGGTCGGCCGCCGCCCACAGCAGCCCCAGCCCGAGCAGAATCCCCAGCCACGGCGGCAGATGGGTGATCGCCTTGAACACCGGCACTGCCAGCAGCACCCCGATCCCCAGCGCGAAGATGAGATTGCGCTCGAATGTGCTGGGCCCGCCCGGCTCGGTGGGCATGCGCTCGGGCGCGAGGACCGTCCGGCCGCGCAGCACCCAGCTTACCACCGCGAGCGGAGCGGCGAGGTTGACCAGCGAGGGCAAGATCAGTTTGGTGGCAATAGCCGCCGCGCTGACTTGCCCGCCGATCCACAACATGGTCGTGGTGACATCGCCCATCGGCGACCAGGCCCCGCCGGCATTGGCGGCGATCACCACCAGCCCGGCCAGGTAGAGCCGGTCCTCGCGCGGGCCGACCAGCTGCCGCACCAGTGCAACCATGACGATCGTGGTAGTCAGGTTATCGAGGATCGCGCTGAGGAAAAAGGTCACCGCGCAGACGATCCAGATCAGCGCGACCAAGCTGCGTGCGCGGATCTGCCGGGTTACAATCTCGAACCCGCCATGGGTATCGATCACCTCGACCACGGTCATCGCACCCATCAGGAAGAAGGCGATTTGCGCGGTGCCGATCAACGTTTCGGACAGCTGGTTATTCGCCTCGTGCCCAGCCCCGGAAACTGCCCAAAGGGTCCACAGCACACCTGCCCCGATCAGCGCGGTGGCCGACTTGTTGACTTTGAGCAGCTCTTCGAACGCGATCGCCAAGTAGGTGAGCACGAACAGCGCGACGAGCAGTGCGGTCATGCGCGGTGGACTACCAGGTGCCTGTGTTGGGCATGCTCGCCCAGGGTTCGGCCGGAGGCAGGTTGCCGTCCTGCAGCAGTTCGACTGAAATCCCGTCGGGGCTTTTGGCGAAAGCCATATGCCCGTCGCGCGGCGGGCGATGGATGGTATGGCCGGCCGCCGCAAGCGCGGCGCAAGTCGCGTAGATGTCCTCGACCCGGTAGGCGAGATGCCCGAAATTGCGTCCGCCAGTGTAAGGCTCGGGGTCCCAGTTGTGGGTCAGCTCGACCTCAGCCACACCTTCCTCGCCCGGCGCAGCAAGGAAGATCAGCGTGAAGCGGCCCTGCTCGCTCGAAAAGCGGCGTAGTTCATGCACCCCGATCAGTTCGAAAAACGCGATCGTCGCCGCCGGGTCGGACACGCGGATCATGCTGTGGAGGAATTTGGTCATCGGCGCAGGCTAGCCCAGCCACCGCACAAACGAAAGGCCCGCACCGGACATACCGGCGCGGGCCATTCCATCTGCATTCGCTCTTTGCTTAGAATGCGGCAGTCAGCGAAACCACGCCGACCGACTTGGCCGGACGGTAGAAATAGTTCTGGCAACCTAGCGACGCGCCGCAAACCCGGCTGATGACATCGTTGCGCGAGACGTTGGTGCCGACCAGCGAGGCATCGAGCGTCAGCGCCTTCCACGTGTAGCTGACCCCGACCGAATAATCGATGTACGGCTTCACATAGTCGAACCCGCCGCCGGTGTGGCCGAGGTGGCTATGGATCGAAAGCGGCGTGCCGGGAATGCCCGAGCTAAGCTCTCCATAGACGTAGGTGTTGTTGCGGGTCGGCGAGAATACGTTGAGGTTAAAGACCTTCTGCGGCGGAGCGTAATAGACCCCGACCTTGGCCGCAACCGGGCCGACGGTTTTGGCTAGCGAGCCATAGACTTCGACATAATTGCTGTTCTGCCCGCCGTTGGTGTTGGCCGAGCCCGGGTAGATGTAGCCATAGACGCCCAGATCGACCTTGACGCCCGAGCTACCGAGTTCCTTGGCGAAGCCGCCGTATACGTCGATTTCGGTACCGCCAATATCGATCGGGCTGTCGATGAAGCCATTCGAAGAGGCGCTCGATCCCCAGGCCGAAACGTAGAAGCCCGAGGAGTGGCTGACGGTGATCGAGCCCTGAACAACCGGTTGGTTGTTCGACTGCGAGAGGCCGCGGAAGCGGTATTGCGAAACGATCGCTGCGGTGCCGGTGACGGTGAAGTCGCTGGGCGGATCGGTTTCGTCGGCGAAGGCAGGGGTGGCTGCAAAAGCAGTGGCAGCGATCAGCGAAGCGGCAATCAGGCCGCGCATGGACGTGAGCATATCAATCTTCCTTAAAGGATTGCGGTTGCTTCGTCCCACCTGCGCGCCGCAGTCGTTTCTCGTTTGCGGAAACAATCATGCTGCGCTGGGGCGGCACTGCACAACTTTGCTGCAATGCACAAGAGCAAATTGAACCATCGCGTGCACGGTGTGGTTTTGCGGTCACGCCCGATGCAACCGAACCTCTCCGTAGTTGTTCATTCATCGACGTCGCACTATAGGCGCGCCCTAGACAACCGTGCCATGCTCAACCGCTTCCGCTCCTTGTTCGGCCCTGCATCCAGCGGCCCGCTGCCCGCCATTCCGCCGGGTGAGCGGGTCTATGCAGTGGGCGACGTACATGGCCGGCTCGATCTGCTTGAGGCAATGATCGCGGCGATCGATGCCGACGATGCGGCCAGCCGTCCGGCCGAGACCACGATCATCCTGCTCGGCGATCTGGTCGACCGCGGACCCGACAGTGCCGGAGTAATTGCTGCGGCGCGAACCTGGCGCGGGCAGCGCGCGGTGCGCATCCTGCTGGGCAACCACGAGGAAATGCTGCTCCAGGCATTCGACAGCGACGAGGTCATGCGTCAGTTCCTGCGCTTCGGCGGGCGCGAGACCGTGCTGTCCTATCTCGCCGAACCTGACCAGTACCACCGCGCCGACCTCGCCGGCGCGCGCGAGCTGATGCTGGCGGCCATTCCGGACGCGGACATCGACTTCATCCGCTCGTTCGAGGATAGCGTGGCTATCGGCGATTACCTGTTCGTTCATGCCGGGGTGCACCCCGACGCGCCGCTCGATGACCAGAAACTCAGCGACCTGCGCTGGATTCGCGAACCGTTCCTGTCGCACGATGGCAGCTTTGGCCCGGTCGTGGTCCACGGCCACACGATTACCGACAAGCCGCAGGTCCGCCGCAACCGCATCGGGCTCGATACCGGTGCCTACCGCTCGGGCCGCTTGACCGCGCTGGGTCTGCAAGGCACCCAGCGCTGGCTGGTCGAAGTGCGCGACAACGATGGCACGATCACCGCCACGACGCGGGATTTGGCATGAATAGCGGGAGTATCGCATGAAGATCGCAATGGTCGGCTCGGGCTATGTCGGATTGGTTTCTGGTGCCTGCTTCGCCGATTTCGGCCACGACGTGGTCTGCATCGACAAGGATCCGGCCAAGATCGACAGCTTGCAAGCCGGGATCATGCCGATCTTTGAGCCGGGGCTGGCCGAACTGGTCACCAGCAACGCCAGATCCGGGCGGCTGTCGTTCACCACCGACCTCGCCGCAGGCATCGCCGGGGCAGCTGCAATATTCATCGCGGTTGGCACCCCCAGCCGCCGCGGCGACGGGCACGCCGATTTGTCCTACGTCTATGCGGTGGCTGAGGAGGTGGGCCAAGCGCTCAAGAACGACGCGGTGGTGGTGACCAAGTCGACCGTGCCGGTCGGCACCGGCGACGAGGTCGAGCGGATCCTGAGCGAAGCCGCGCCAGGGGTGAAGTTCGCGGTTGCATCCAACCCCGAA
Organism: Pseudomonadota bacterium; assembly: GCA_030271565.1. Taxonomy (GTDB): domain Bacteria; phylum Pseudomonadota; class Alphaproteobacteria; order Sphingomonadales; family Sphingomonadaceae; genus Novosphingobium. Next base: position 1,754 of record JARXKR010000042.1, on the reverse strand, counting down.
TTCCTCCGCGAAGGCGCGGCAATCGCCGATTTCAAGCATCCCGACCGGATCGTGATCGGGACCGAGGACGAATGGGCCCGCAGCATCATGCGCGAGGTTTATCGCCCGCTGTTCCTCAACAAGTCGCCGATCCTATTCACTTCCCGGCGCACGTCGGAATTGATCAAATACGCCGCCAACGCCTTCCTCGCGGTCAAGATCACCTTCATCAACGAGATGGCCGACCTGTGCGAAAAGGTCGGCGCGGACGTGCAGGATGTCAGCCGCGGGATCGGGATGGACGGGCGGATCGGCGCGAAATTCCTCCATGCCGGGCCGGGCTATGGCGGCTCATGCTTTCCCAAAGACACGCTCGCACTCTTGAAAACCGCCGAGGATTACGAAGCCCCGACCCGGATCGTCGAGGCGGTGGTCGCGGTCAACGACAGCCGCAAGCGCGCGATGGGCCGCAAGGTGATCGAGGCGCTGGGCGGCCCCGACGCTGCGCGCGGCAAGAAGGTCGCGATGCTGGGGCTCACGTTCAAGCCCAACACCGACGACATGCGCGATTCGCCCTCGATCGCGATTGCCCTCGCGCTGGCCGATGCCGGGGTGGAGATCGCCGCCTACGATCCCGAGGGGATGGAGCTGGCCAAGCCGTTGATGCCCGAGGTGACTATGGCGGCGAACACTTATGCCGCAATCGAAGGCTCCGACGCAGTAGTGATCGTGACCGAATGGGACGCCTTCCGCGCGCTCGATTTCGAGCGGATCAAACGGATCGCCAAGGCCCCGGTGCTGGTCGATCTGCGCAATGTGTATGACCCCGGCGAAGTGCGCGCCAAAGGCTTTGCCTATTCGAGCGTCGGGCGGCCATAATCGCGGTTCAAACCTGACGAATGATCGCGCGGTACAGGTCAGTGTCCTCGATCGAATAATACAGCCAGATTTCCTCGCCAACGACCACCACCGAGGCGGCGAAGGCGATGTCGGTGTCGGTCCGCTGGCAGCGCGGCGGCGGGACGATCAGCGGCTCGATGCAGCGATCGACTACGCGGGTATATTCGGCATCGAAGGCAATCCAGCCGATCCGCCAGCGCGCGTCATGCGTCGCGCCGTTGTAGAACATCACCGGCTGGTCCTTGTCGGTGGTGAGGAGCGGCCCGGGCGAGAGGTGCCAGGCGTCCCACGCATCGGCGCGCGGGGTGAACGGCTGCGGCAGGTGGCGCCACGGGCCAGCCGCATCGCCGCCGACAGCCAAGCCGATCAGCGAGGCCTCGTCACGCGCATATTCATAGAACATCCGCCAGCCGCCGTCCGTCGTCCGGTCGACCGTTGCCTCCTTGAGGTTGCCCTCCGAAGGCGCGCCGGGCATCGCGATCCCGCGCTTTTCAAGGGCGTCGACCGAAGGCCCGGTGGCATAAAGCATCTCGCCGTGGGTGCGGCTGGCATCGACCCCGGTATAATAGACCACCACGCTGCCATCGGGCGCCAAAACCGGGGTGGGATCCTCGCACCCGCCGATGTCCGAGGGGCCGGGCCCGGGCGACAGCACCGGCGTGTCGCTGGCCGTGAACGCCAGCCCGTCTTCGCTCGCCGCAAACCAGATCGCGCCGGTATCGCCCTCTTCCCCCAGCCGCGGGACCGCGCGCACCAGCATGGTGAACTGCCCCGGCGCAGATTGCCAGACATAGGGGCTCATCAGGTCGCGCTGCGAGACCAGTGCGTTTCCGGTCATCGTCACAGCGTCGATGCGATCGACCACGAAATCGACT
>JARXKR010000041.1:11326-14319 GCA_030271565.1 Pseudomonadota bacterium | reverse complement strand
CCCCGAAATACCATCTTGAAGCCATTGTAATTGGCGGGATTGTGGCTGCCAGTTATCTGAATGCCGCCCTGCACATCTTCCATTGAGGCTTCGGCGTAATAGAGCATCGGGGTTGGTCCCATGCCGACGCGCACCGCATCGAGCCCGGCCTCGTTGATGCCCTTGACCAGCGCCGCCTCAAGCATCGGCGAGCTGATCCGCCCGTCATAGCCCACCGCAATCGTCGTGCCGCCGTCTGCCCCGAGGAGCGTCGCGAACCCGCGGCCGATCGCATAGGCATCGGCTTCGCTCAGGGTTTCGCCGATGATCCCGCGGATATCGTATTCGCGCAGGACGGTGGCATCGAAGGTATGGGTCATTTGGGTCAAGGCCTAAGATCCTGTCTCGGTTCGGGTCAGCTGCGCGAGGAGCAAGTCCCGCGCCGCCGTGGCGGCGTGCACTGCTTCGTTGCTGCCGCCGCGGTCCGGATGGACATGGGCGAGCAAGCGGCGATGCGCCTCTGCTATGTCGGTGCGCGAGGCGCTGCGATCAACCCCCAGCAGCCTGCGCGCCATCGCTTCTTTTTGAGATCGCTCGGAATTCCGGAAGTGCTGCCACGGCCATTGGCCGCTCAGCCGCTTGCACGCGAAGCTGATCAGCAGGGCCAGAAGCAGCAGTTTGACCACGACGCCGGTCAGGCCAGCGCGAGTTCGGGCGCCGGGCTGGCCGGCATCGGCAGCTTGAGCGCGGCGAGCAGCGCGCGCAGTTCCTGCCGGGCGACGAGGTGGCTGGTGCCGAGCTCGCCGAGCTGGCCTTTGTCGAGCAAGGTCAGTCCGGAGGGGAACAGCTCGCGGTAAATCACGCGTTCACTGAGCCCGCTGGCGATGCGGAAGCCGACCCGCTTCGACAGTTCGCTTAGCGCCCCATCGAGCCGTTTCATGTTGCGCGCCTCGGTGTGCTGGGTGCGGTTGCGCACCACCACCCAGTCCATTTCGCGGCGACGCCCACCTGCTTGAGCTTCCTGGATCGTGGTCATCGCCCGCTTTTTGCGCGCTTCCCAGATCAGTTCGGCATAAAATGACAGCTTGCGGACCTTGAAAGTCTCGGCATCAACCTGTCCGATCAGGTCGAAATCGACGAAACTGTCGTTGAGCGGGGTGACCAGTGTATCGGCCTCGGTCGCGACGTGGCGGGCGAATTCATCATCGCGCCCAGGGGTGTCGAAGATCAGGAAATCGGTGCCTTGGCTCAGCTCGGCGATCTGGGCTTCGAGCTCAGCCAAAGTATCGCCAGTGAACACTTCGAACCGCGCATTGGGCAGCGCGATGCCGCGGCGGCGCTCGGTCTCGGCGCGGTTCTCGAGGTAACGGTGCAAGGTCCGCTGGCGCGGATCGAGATCGAGCGCGGCGACCCGTGCGCCCTGATAAGCCAGCGCGATGGCGACATGCACCGCGGTGGTCGATTTGCCAGTACCGCCCTTTTCATTGGCAAAAACGATACGGTGCGGGCCGGAAGTCGGAGTCACTGTGCTGGTTTAACCTGTTTTGCGAGTGTTGCGGCAGCTGGCCGCGCCGCCTAATGCGGGCGCCGACTGCCACCTTCGTCTTAGCCAAGGGAGTGTTCCTGTGCAAACCGTGACGCAGCTTGATCCCCTGCGCCGTACCGTGTCCTTGCTCAGGGCGGACGGCCCGGTGGCGCTGGTCCCGACGATGGGCGCGCTGCACGGCGGGCATCTGGCGCTGGTGCGCGAGGCGACCCGCCGATCGGCGCATGTGGTGGTCTCGATCTTTGTCAATCCGCGTCAATTCGGCGCGAACGAGGATCTGGATCGGTATCCACGTCAGCTCGCCACCGATTCGGCGCTGTTGAAGGAGGAAGGGGTGAGCCTGCTCTGGGCGCCCGACGCTGCAGTCATGTATCCGCCGGGCTTTGCCACCACTGTGTCGCTTGGCGGGGTCAGCGCCGGGATGTGCGGCGCGGCGCGGCCGGGGCATTTCGATGGCGTCGCCACGGTGGTGTGCAAGTTGTTCAACCAGGTCGGTCCCGATCTCGCGCTGTTCGGCGAAAAGGACTGGCAGCAGCTCTCGGTGATCCGCCGGATGGCGCGCGACCTCGATCTCATCTTGCCGCGTGCCGAGGCGATCATCGGGGTGCCGACCGTGCGCGAAGCCGATGGCCTGGCGCTATCTTCGCGCAATGCCTTCCTCACGCCGGAACTGCGCCGCTCGGCTGCCGCTCTGCCCCGCGCTATACAGGCCGCGATCGCCGCGATGCGGAGTGGAGCGCCAATCGAACCTGCAATGGCTTCGCTCATCGCCGATCTGATTTCGGCGGGCTTCACTGGCGTCGACTATGCCGAGGTGCGCGACGCAGATACGCTCGTTCCGCTGACCGAGTTGAGCAAAAGTGCCGCACGGCTGCTGGTCGCGGCGCGAATTGGCACGACCCGGTTGATCGACAACATGGCTGTTTAGGAGCCCCACTCAACTTGGCGAATTCGTCCAAGTTTCTACACAAGAATACCGGCATCATCGCCGCAGGCAGCAGGCCCTGAGTCAAGCGACTCAGGCGCCATGCTACCGGGGGCGGGGCGGGTTTGCCAAGGCAAGGCCGCCCCATTGCCTGCCAGCGCCTCGGCGCGAGGCTTGGATCAATCAACGCCCCCCTGGCGTTCGAACAGGCATGACTGCGACAGGTTCATTTTGCCAAACCGGGCAGGTTATGGATAAGGCGTGCATGCGCCTGCCCGGCCAAACAAGTTAGAGCGAGATGTTAAAGCACGTGCCAGACCCCAATTTGACGAAATCAGCGGCGGATAGCGAAGTCGTGGCCCGGCTCGAGCTGATCGATGCCCGGCTGCGATGGCTGTCGTCGTGGATCATTCACAGCGCCAACCATCTGCGCGAGAGCCGGGACGGGCTGAAGGTTGGCGGCCATCAGGCCAGCTGTTCGTCGATCTCGACCATCATGACCGCGCTCTACTTTCACGCGCTGCGCCCGCAGGACCGGGTTGC
>JARXKR010000041.1:0-11226 GCA_030271565.1 Pseudomonadota bacterium | reverse complement strand
CGCTGCGCCCGCAGGACCGGGTTGCGGTAAAGCCGCACGCCGGGCCGGTGCTGCATGCGATCCATTACCTTCTGGGCAACCAGTCGCTTGAGCAGTTGCAGGCTTTCCGCGGGCTGGGCGGCGCACAAAGCTATCCCTCGCGGACCAAGGACAAGATCCCGGTCGATTTCTCGACCGGGTCGGTCGGGCTGGGGGTCGCCATCACGGCGTTTGCCAGCCTGGTGCAGGACTATCTGATCGCGCATGGCCAGCTGGCCCAAGCCGACGCCGGGCGGATGATCGCATTGATGGGCGATGCCGAGCTCGACGAAGGCAACATCTACGAATGCCTGATCGAAGGGTACAAGCACGACATCCGCAACTGCTGGTGGATCGTCGACTACAACCGCCAGTCGCTCGATTCGACCACGGCTGACCGGATGTTCCGGCGGTTCGACGATATCTTCGAAACCTGCGGCTGGCGGGTCCTGACGCTGAAGCACGGCAAGATGCAGCGCGAAGTGTTCAAGCAGCCGGGCGGCACGGCGATCGAGCGCTGGATCGATGATTGCCCCAATGCCGAATATGCCGCGCTGACTTATCAAGGCGGGGCGGCCTGGCGGTTGCGGTTGAACGCCGATCTGGCAGCCGACCCGCTGGCATTGGCGCTGGTGGCCAGCATGGACGACCCCGCGCTGTCAGCGCTGATGCTCAATCTGGGCGGTCATTGCATCGAGACCTTGCTCGAGGCCTTCGCCGAGGCCGATGACGAGCGCCCGACCATGTTCATCGCCTATACCGTCAAAGGCTATGGGCTTCCGTTCCAGGGGCACAAGGATAACCACGCGGGGCTGATGAACCCCACCCAGATCGGCTTGCTGCGCGAAAGTCTGGGGATTGCCGAAGGAACGGAATGGGAGCCGTTCGCTGGGCTGGGCGACAACAGCGTCAGCGATCTCAAAGCCTTCATTGAGCCCACCCGGGCGGTGCTCGCCCGCACGCCGTCGCCTTCGGCGACCGTCCCGGTGCCCGATGCGATCGCGGTTCCCGAAGGATCCGAACAATCCACCCAGGCTGCGTTCGGCCGGATCCTGCTCGACCTGTCCAAGTCCGGCCATGCCCTGGCCGACCGGATCGTTACCACTTCGCCCGATGTGACCGTATCGACCAACCTGGGTGCATTCGTGAACCAGCGCGGGCTGTTCCGGCGGCAGGAGCTCAAGGACATCTTCGCCGGCTACAAGATCCCCTCGCCGCAGAAATGGGCCGGCAATCTCGCCGGGCAGCACATCGAGCTGGGCATTGCCGAGAACAATCTGTTCCTGCTGCTGGCGGCGCTGGGGCTGTCAGGCCCGGTGTTCGGGCATCGCCTGCTGCCGATCGGGACGGTCTATGATCCGTTCATCGCCCGCGGGCTCGATGCGCTCAACTACGCTTGCTATCAGGATGCGCGCTTCCTGCTGGTGGCGACACCGGCCGGACTTACGCTGGGTCCCGAAGGCGGGGCGCACCAATCGATCAACACCCCGCTGATCGGGATGGGCCAACCCGGCTTGACCTATTTTGAGCCGGCCTTTGCCGATGAACTGGCTTTGCTGATGCATTGGGCCTTTGGGCACATGCAGGCGGAAGACGGCGGCTCGGTCTATCTGCGCCTCTCGACCCGTTCGCTGGAGCAACCGGTGCGCGCGGACGAAAGCTGGAAGGCCGATGCGCTGCGCGGCGCCTATTGGCTGCGCGCCCCGCAAGCCGGCAGCCGGCTGGCAATCGCCTATGCCGGCGCAATTGCGCCCGAGGCGCTGGCAGCGTGGGAGACGCTGAGCGAAGACCTGCCCGGGCTGGGACTGCTCGCGGTCACCTCGCCCGACCTGCTGCACCGCGACTGGTCGGCGGCCAATGGGTTGCGCGGGGCGGGCAGTCAGCGCCAGCCCAGCCATATCGAGACGCTGCTTGCTCCGCTGGCGAGCGATGCCGGCATCGTCACCCTGATCGACGGATCGCCTGCCGCATTGTCATGGCTGGGCGGGGTCAAGGGCCACCGGGTCAGCCCGCTGGGGAACGACCGCTTCGGCCAGACCGGCGACCTGCCCGATCTGTACCGCACCTACCGTCTCGATCCCGAAGCCGTGTTCGACGCAGCAGCCGAAATCATTCTGGCGAAGTAACCCCGCGCAGCGCCGCGAACCGGCCGATCAGCCAGCTTCTGAACACCGCGATTGCGGGATCGGCCAGATCGTCGGCATGGAGCTTGAGGTAATAGCCGTACCCGTCCTCGATCACGGCATCGTAAGGCATGACCAGCTGTCCAGCCGCGATTTCGGCCGCAAACATATCGACATCGCCCAGCATGACCCCGCCCGAGGTCATAGCATATTTGGCCGAGGCGACCGCCGTATCGAACGCCAGCCCGCCCATCATCGGCAAAGTAATCGCATTGCGCTGCAAGTAGTCGCCCCACAGCAAATCACGCGGCTGACCATCGAGCTTGAGGTGCAGCAGTTCCTGCCCAGCCAGGAATTCCTCCAGCGTTCTCCCCCCCGCCGTTTTGGCAGTCCGGGGGGAGCATAACGGCGCGACGCGCACCTTCCACAGCAGGTCGGTAATCCGGTCATCGACATTGGGCCGGTCATAGACAATCGCCATATCGAGTTCGGTCGGCGGCAGGCCGGTCACGTTGGCGCTGGATACGTCGATCCGGAATTCGGGATGATCGCGGTGAAAATCGCCGAGCATGGGCATGAACATCTGCTGGAGCAGCGACGGCGGCACGTGCAGCCGCATCGCCCGCCCCGAAGTTCTCTCATCGCGGATTGCGTTCATGGTCTGCTCGATGCGTTCGAGCGATTTGGAAACGACCGCCAGTAAGTCCTCGCCTTCGTGGGTCAACGACAAGCGCCCGGCATCACGGTCAAACAACTGCTTGCCCAGCAGGCTTTCGAGCGCACTGACGTGGCGGCTCATCGCGCTTTGCGAAACCGACAGCGCCGCCGCCCCGCCAGTGAAGCTCAGATGCTTGCCGACCGCTTCGAACGCCCGCAGCGCATTCAGCGGAAGCCAGCGGCGATTCATGGCAGCCTTGTTCGCGATGATCCCGCCCTTCCCCACGCAGAGTGTCTGCGCCGCCCTGATAGGCTGACTATTTGACATAGAGCTATGCCTAAAGTCGATTTCTCAATCGCTGGTCGCTGCGCCACTATCGCCCGAACTGCACTGTGGGGGGATTCTGATGTCGGAGCTGGCCTGGACCGCAGAACAATTTGCGGCACGCCGCGAAGGCCACAGTCTGCCGCAGGGGCTCTATCTCGATCAGCGCGCTTACGAATTCGATCTGGCCGCGATCTATGGCCACAGCTGGCTGATGGCCGGTTTCGAATGCGAACTGCCCAAGCCTGGCAGTTACCTGGCGATGACCGTGGGCAAATGGCCGGTGCTGATCACCCGCAACCGCGACGGCGAGATCAAGGCGTTTCACAACAGTTGCCGGCATCGCGGATCGCAAATTTGCAAGCCGGGCAGCGGATCGGCCGCACGGCTGGTCTGTCCCTATCACCGCTGGACTTACGACCTCGACGGCGCGCTGCTTGCCGCCGGGCGCATGCCTGACAATTTCAGCAAGACCGATCATGGGCTTAAGCCGGTGGCTATTGCATGCATCGCTGGCGGGATTTTTATCTGCCTGGCCGAAACCCCGCCGCCGATTGCTGACTTCGCCGCGAAATTCGAAGCCTATGCCGCCCCGCACGATTTCAAGAATGCCAAGCTGGCGGCTTCGTCGGTGCTGGTGGAACATGCCAACTGGAAGCTGGTGATGGAAAACGCGCGCGAGTGCTATCACTGCGCCACCGGGCATCCTGAACTTTCCAAAACTTTCCCGGTGGGAATGTCTAAGCATTTCGATCTGGGCGAAAATGCTCGCAATGCCGCCTTTGCTGACCGGATGGACCGGCTCGGTCTGGCCCATGCGTCGGTCGAGGGACATTGGTGGCAAGTTGCGCGCTTCGCATTGAATGAAGGGTGCCGATCGATTTCGGGGGATGGGCAGCACCTTTCCAAAAAGCTGATGTGCGAAACGGATGAGGGCGACCTCGGCTCGATGCGTTGGGCGATCGACCCGCACCTGTTTGCCCATGCCACCGCCGATCATACCTTCATGTTCAGCTGCATGCCGGTTGGCCCGACCGAAACGCACGTGTTCAGCAAATGGCTGGTGCACAAAGACGCGGTCGAAGGGGTCGATTACCAGCTCGACCAGCTGACCGATCTGTGGACCCTCACCAACCTGCAGGACAAGGAACTGGCCGAGAACAACCAGGCGGGCGTAATCAGTCCGGGCTATACCCCCGGGCCTTACTCCGAAGACGCCGAGATGCTCGTAATGCGCTTTACCGACTGGTATTGCGACAAAGCGCGTGCATACCTTGCTGCCCATGTCGATTGATCCGCCCGCCGGCCTGAGGCCGGAGACCCTCGCTGTAGCTTTCGGCTACGATCCGCAAAGCGCATCGGGATCGGTCAAACCGCCGATCTACATGACCTCGACCTTCGTCTATCCGTCTGCGCAGCATGCCAAGGATGTGCACGAAGCCTTTTTCGACGGCACCGGGCCGCTCGCGGGCGAGGCTCAGCATATCTATGCCCGGCTTGGCCACCCCGGACTGGACATCCTCGAAGCCCGGCTGGCGGCGATCGACGGGGCCGAAGCTGCGGTTGCCTACAGCAGCGGCATGGCGGCGCATTCCGCGATTGCGCTGGCCTTTCTGCGGCCCGGTGACAGCGTGCTCCACGGGCGGCCAATCTATGGCGGCGTCGATATGCTCTACAACAGCGTCATGCTGCAATACGGCTGCCATGCCGCTGCCTATGGCGACGGCACCGACGATGCAGGCGTGCACGCCGCGGCCGAACAGGCGCTGGCGCAGGGCCCGCTCAAGCTGATTATCGCCGAGACACCGGCAAACCCCACCGCAGCAATCGTCGACCTGCAACTGATGGTGCGGCTGGCCGACGAGATTGGCGAGCGGCAAGGGCATCGCCCGCTGGTCGTGGTGGACAACACGCTGCTCGGTCCGTTTGCCCAGCGCCCGATCGAGCAGGGCGTGGACCTGTGCATGACCTCGCTGACCAAGTATTGCGGGGGCCACAGCGATCTGCTGGCGGGCGGCGTGAGCGGGCAGCGCGGGCTGATCGATCTGCTCAAGACGATGCGCACCACCTGGGGCAATCACCTCGATCCCTACACCGCGTGGCTGCTGACCCGCAGTCTCGAATCGGTGCACGTGCGGACCGAACGGGCGATGAGCAATGCCTCCGCCGTGGCAGAATTCCTGCGCGACCATCCCAAAGTGGCGGGGGTGACCTACCTCGGCTTCCTGCCCGCAGGCAGCCGCCAGCGCGCCGTTTATGACCGGCAGTGCAAGGCGGCGGGATCGACATTCTCGTTCCATCTTCACGGCGGTGAGGCTGAGGCATTTCGTATGCTTGATCGGTTGCGCCTGCTCAAGCTGGCTGTGAGCCTGGGCGGGTCGGAGACACTGATCTGCCATTCGGCCAGCACCACGCACTATGCGCTGGCGCCGGCGCAGCGGCTTGAGGGCGGGATTACCGAAGGAACGATGCGGTTGTCGGTCGGACTTGAACATGTCGATGATCTTATCGCGGATCTCGCGCAGGCACTGGAAGCAGTTTGATGGAACTCAATTTCACCGGGACCGACGTTTGCGCGGTGAGCACCGGCACCCGCAGCGCGGCTGAGGCGCATTATGACGTGGTCGTAATCGGGGCCGGTCCAAGTGGCGTGGCCGCGGCACTGGAAGCCAGGCAAGGCGGCGCTTCGGTTTTGCTGGTGGACGAGAACCCGGTACCGGGCGCGGCGATGGGCAATGACGTACCGCTTTACTTCGGCGGAAGGATGACTGCGGCAACGCAGAACAGCGAGCGGATGCTCGAGGCGGTGTTCATGTCGCTGCCCGCGCTCGAACAGGCGATGGAGGCCGGGGTCGAGCTGTTGCTCGGCACTTGTGCCTGGGGGGTCTATCGCAATGGCCCCGGCGTGCAGAGCCTGCCTGAGCAGGTGGTGGGTCTGGCTGACGCGAACCGGTCGTGGCTGGTCGGGTTTGACCGGATCGTGCTGGCCACCGGCGCGCGCGATCTGGCACTGGCCTTCCCCGGCTGGAACCAGCCTGGGGTGATGGGCGCAGCAGCGTTGCAGATGCTGCTGACCCGGTATGATGCCTTTGCCGGTCGCCGCATTTTGATCCTTGGCTCGCATGACCTGGCGCTCGAAACCGCGCTGCTGGCCACCGAGCGCGGGCTCGAAGTGGCCGGCCTGGTCGAGGTGCGCGCCGCTCCGCAGGGCTCTGCTGTGCTCGTTGCGCAAGTTGCCGCCGCGGGCATTCTGATCCGCTGCAGCGCCGCGATAAGTTCGGCGCAAGGCGGGCTCGACGGAGTTGAGGCGGCGACGCTGACCACGGGCGAGACGATCGCTTGTGACACGATCTGCACGGCAGTGGGATTGGTCCCCTCGATCGAACTGGTCGATGCGATGCACGGGCCGCGCGCGCTCGATCCACAGCGCGGCGGCTATGTCCCGCGCGGCGAGGAAGCGGTTTCGGCGGTCGGCCTGTGCGCTGGCCTGGCCGACACCGGCTTCGATCACATTGAATACCGCATGGCCTGGGTCCGCGCGCTGGCCTCGGTCTGCGCGCCCGACACGATTATTTGCCAATGCGAGGACGTCACCCGCGCCGACCTGATCGGGGTCCAGCCACCCAATTACCTCACCCGCCCCGCCCCGATGTGCGCGCGCTCGCTTGACACCTTGCTGCACGACGGTCCGGCCAATCCCGACCAGATCAAGCGGCTCACCCGCGCGGGGATGGGGGTCTGCCAGGGCCGCCGCTGCCGTGATCAGGTCGCGATGTTGCTCGCCATCGAATCCGGCCAGCCGTTCGGCACGATCCCCTTGGCCAGCCACCGCGCTCCGGTGCGCCCGCTGCCGATGAAAATCCTCGCCGATTGGAACGAGCCCACCGAGATGGAAGCGGCGTGGGATGTGTGGTTCGGAATTCCAACCCAATGGGTGCCGGTCGAAGATATCGGCACCCCCTTTGAGGATGCGCATCGCGGGATGCTTTATACGGGCATGTACGAATGAGCGGCTCGGAGGTTGTCATCGTTGGTGGCGGCGTAACGGGTCTGAGCGCTGGCTGGTGGCTCGCGCGCTCGGGGGTCAAGGTTACGGTGCTCGACAAGTTCATCGTTGGCTGGGAAGCATCGGGCCGGAACGGCGGCGGCGCGTCGCATTATTCAAGCCCGTTGTTCGATGAAGAGCAGCGCCTCTGGCCGCAAATGGATGAGCTGCTTGGCTATCCGACCGAGCATCAGAAAGAACGCATCCTGATTGCCATGACCGAACGGCAATGGGAGCAGTATCGCTTCGTCGCCGAACGGCACAAGCGGCTGGACCATCCGGTCGAGCTGCTTGACGTTCAACAGGTGCAGGAGGCGGTGCCGCTGGCCGGCGATACGTGTTTCGGCGGGGTGCATTACAAATTCGGCGGCCACGCCAACCCGCAGCGCAGCGTCCAGGCCTATGCCTGGGCTTTGCAGGATCTGGGCGGCACGATCATCCAGCACAGTCCGGTGACGGGGTTCGAAGCGGCGGGCGGCAAGGTTACGGCGGTCACGACCGCGAATGGCAGTTATGGCTGCGACGCGGTGGTGGTCGCTGCGGGACCGCAAATCCCGCAGCTGATGGCGCAGCTGGGGGTCACAGTTCCGCTCGCTTCGGCCCGCGCCGAGATGATCATTACCGAGCCCGCGCCGATGATGCCGATCGGCGGAGTGGACGGTCACAAGCTTTACGGCCGCCAGACGATGCGCGGAAATCTCGCTTATGGCGGCGGGCCGCACGAATGGCTCGAGGTGGACGAGACCGGCCCGGCGGCGCGTCCTTCGACTCCGCTGGCCCGCAACCTCGCGCGGCGACTGGCCGAGCTGCTGCCCAAGGCGGCGCACCTTAACGTGATCCGCAGTTGGGCCGGGGTGATCGAAAATTCGCCCGACGGGCGTCCGATCATCGACCGGTTGACCAGCCCGGACAATGTCGTGGTCGCCTCGATGTCGAGCGTCGGCTTCGGCTTGTCGCCCGCCTCGGGCCACGCGATCCGCGATCTGGTGATCGACGGCAAATGCTCCTTTGCCGATATCGACATTCTGAAGCTGTCGCGCTTTGCCGGACTGGCTGCGGACTGGCGCGAGCAGCGGGGGTGGAAGCCGCTGGCATGACCAGATATTCGGCGCTTGGATTGCTGCGGGGGGTCTTTAACGGACAAAGCCACTGGCAGCCGGCCTGGCGCGATCCCGAACCAAAAGCCAGTTACGACGTCATCATCATCGGCGGCGGCGGGCACGGGCTGGCCACTGCCTATTACCTGGCGAGCGTGCACGGGATCCGCAACGTGGCGGTGCTCGAGAAAGGCTGGATCGGCGGCGGCAACACGGGCCGCAACACCACACTGGTGCGATCCAATTACCGCCTGCCGCAGCTCCACAACTTCTTCGAATTCGGGCTCAAGATGTGGGAACATCTCAGTGACGAGCTCAACTATAACGTCATGTTCTCTCCGCGTGGCGCGATGTTCGTGGGGCACAGCGATGCCGACATGACCCGGCTGGCCGAGCGCGGCGATGCCATGCGGGTCAACGGCATCGATGCCGAACTGCTCAGCCGCGACCAGGTGGCAAAGCTGGAACCGCAGCTCGACATGTCACGCGAAGCGCGCTTCCCGATCGAAGGCGGGCTGATCCAGCGGCGCGGCGGCACCGCCCGGCACGATGCGGTGGCCTGGGGCTATGCCCGGGGGGCCGACCGGCTGGGGGTCGATATCATCCAGAAATGCGAGGTCACCGGCTTCGTCCGGCAAGGCGATGCAGTGGTTGGCGTGGAGACCACGCGCGGCCGGATTGGCGCGGGCCGGGTGGCGATTTGCGTGGCCGGACACAGCGGCCATGTCGCGGCGATGGCCGGGCTCAAGCTGCCAGTGGAAAGCCAGACCTTGCAGGCGCTGGTGACCGAAGGCGTCAAGCCGATGATCAACGGGGTGATCATGTCGCAATCGCTGCATTGCTACATCAGCCAGTCGGACAAGGGCGGGATCGTGATGGGCGGCGATCCGGACAACTGGCCAAGCTATGCCCAGCGCGGCCAGCCGATGGTGACCCAAGGCGCGATTGCGCAGGCGATTGCGCTGGTGCCCGCGCTCTCGCGGCTGCGAATGCTGCGGACCTGGGGCGGGGTTACCGACATGAGCTTTGACGGTTCGCCGATCATCGGCACGACCCCGGTGCCCAACCTCTACCTCAACGGCGGCTGGTGTTACGGCGGGTTCAAGGCCACGCCGGTTTCGGGCTGGACCTTTGCGCATACGTTGGCCACCGGCACCCCGCACGCACTCAACGCGCCGTTCGATCTCGACCGCTTCCGCCGTGGTGACACCATCGATGAAAACGGTGTCGGCCCGATGCCGAACCACCGCTGAAAGGGGCGCTGCCGTGTTACTGATCACTTGCCCCCATTGTGGCCCGCGCGCGCAGGCCGAATTTGTTTACGAGCGCACGGTCGACTCCGTCGTCCCGCCCGATGCTGACCCGGCCTTGGCGATGGAGCTGCTGTTCACCCGCGCAAATCCGCGCGGGCTCGATGAGGAAATCTGGCGGCACACTTATGGCTGCCGGGCTTGGCTGGTCATGACCCGCCACCGCGCAACCCATGCGATTCAAGACGTCCGAGCGGTCGGACCGGAGGCGCTGCCATGAGCGGCCCCCGGCGCAGCGGTGCAGGCGGCGCGATCCGCTTTACCTTCGACGGGCAGCCGCTGCTGGCGCGCGCCGGCGATACGCTCGCAGCCGCCTTGCTCGCCAATGGGATCGGGCTGGTGGCCCGCAGCTTCAAATACCACCGCCCCCGCGGGATCATGGCCGCAGGGGTGGAAGAACCCAATGCGCTGGTGACCGTCGGGACCGGCGGACGCAGCGAACCCAACACCCGCGCGACTGACCTGTTTGTCTATGACGGGATGGTGGCGCGCAGCCAGAACCGTTGGCCCAGCCTGTCGTTCGATCTGGGGTCGGTGCTCGGGCTTGCCGCAAAGGCTTTGCCCGCCGGGTTCTATTACAAGACCTTTTTCGGCTCGGCCAAACGGTGGATGTTTTACGAATGGTTTATCCGCCGCGCCGCCGGGCTGGGCGATGCCCCGAGCGAGGCGGACCCCGATCGCTTTGCCCAGCGGGCGGCGTTTTGCGATGTTCTGGTGGTCGGGGCCGGACCTGCAGGACTGCGCGCGGCCCTGGCCGCCGCCGAAGCTGGCGAGCGGGTCATACTGGTCGAGCAGGACCGGATACTGGCCCCATCGCTGGTCCGCGATCCGCACGACCTCGATGCGGCCTGGGCGCAGGACACGGCAGCCCGGATCGGTGAGCTTGGCGGGCGGGTCCTGCTGCGGACCACAGCGGCGGGCTATTGGGACGACAACCTCCTGACTTTGAGCCAGCGACTGGCGGAACCGGGCGAGCAACCGACTGGCGGGATTGCCCAGCGGCTGTGGCATGTCCGCGCCAAACGGGTGATCCTTGCCACCGGCGCGCTCGAACGTCCGCTCGCCTTTGCCCACAACGATCGCCCCGGGGTGATGCTCAGCCAGGCGGTGCGCAGCTATATCCGGCGCTTCGGCGTGGTTCCCGGCCGCCGCGTGGTGATCGCGGCCAACAACGACGATGCCTATCTGACCGCCGCCACTTTGCGCGATGCCGGGGCCGAGGTTGTCGCGGTGCTCGATACCCGCCCGGCACCGGCCGGGGCAACCAGCGGCTTTGCGGTTTACAACGAGGCGATGCCGCTGGCGACCAAGGGTGCCCGCCATCATCTTCGCGAGGTCAGCGCCCGGGTGGACGGCACGATCATGTGCTGGCCAGCTGACTTGCTGGCCATGTCGGGCGGCTTCACCCCGGTGGTTCATCTCCACATGCAGGCCGGCGGCGCGGCGCTGAGCTGGGATGATGCGAGCCAGTCATTCCTGCCGGGTAGCGCGCGGCAGGCGGTCGAATCGATCGGCGGCGCAGCCAGTGCAGCGCCGGTCGGCCCTACTCCGCCCCCGGAAAATCCGGGCAAGGCGTTCATCGATTTCCAGAACGATGTTTCGCTGGGTGATATCGATCTCGCCTGGGCCGAGGGTTATCGTTCGGTCGAAC
>JARXKR010000040.1:5202-14409 GCA_030271565.1 Pseudomonadota bacterium | reverse complement strand
CCTCGCGGTCGACCTTGTTGACGAAAGTGATGATCGGCACCGAGCGCAGCCGGCAGACCTCGAACAGCTTGCGGGTCTGCGGCTCGATCCCTTTGGCCGCGTCGATCACCATGATCGCCGAATCGACCGCGGTCAGCGTGCGGTAAGTGTCCTCGGAAAAGTCTTCGTGGCCGGGCGTATCGAGCAGGTTGAAGGTAATTCCGTCACGCTCGAAGGTCATCACGCTAGAGGTGACCGAGATCCCGCGCTGCTGCTCGATCTTCATCCAGTCCGACCGCGCCCGCCGCGCCTGCCCCCGCGCCTTGACCTGCCCCGCCAGATGGATCGCCCCGCCTTGCAGCAGCAGCTTCTCGGTCAGCGTGGTCTTGCCCGCGTCGGGGTGCGAGATAATGGCAAAGGTGCGGCGGTTGGACATGGGTTGCGCGCTTAGCGGGGGGAGCGAGGCAGGCCAAGCTCTTAAGGTCCTCTCCATTTTTGGCGAAGGCCACAAATGGGGAGGTGGATCGCCGCAGGCGAGACGGAGGGGTATCGACGCTCGCCCA
This sequence comes from Pseudomonadota bacterium, assembly GCA_030271565.1. Classification (GTDB taxonomy): domain Bacteria; phylum Pseudomonadota; class Alphaproteobacteria; order Sphingomonadales; family Sphingomonadaceae; genus Novosphingobium. The sequence continues at coordinate 13,867 of JARXKR010000040.1, read as the reverse complement.
GAGACCCCTCCGTCAGTTCCTGCGGAACTGCCACCTCCCCGTTTGTGCTTCGCAAAAACGGAGAGGATCGAAGGTGCTTATCCCAACCCGCCCTTCAACAGCGCATTCGCCTGCGCCGCCACATCGGCCAAATCGGCGTCCGCGCCCATCACACCGAACCGCAGCCCCAGAAACACGTTCATCCCCATGATCGCCCAGGCGTGGACTTCGCTGGGTTCGACCCCGAGTTCGCCTTTGGCCCGCGCCGCCTGCAGGCGCTCGAGGATGCGCGCGGCGGTATTGAGATAGTGCGCGCGCCAGGCTTCGGGGGCGACGAATTCGGCTTCGTCGATGATCCGGTAGATTTCCTTGTGGCTGCGCGCAAAGTCGAGGAACGCGGCGAGCGCGATGCCTTCGGCGCCGATCGCCCCGCCGCCGTGCGCTGCGAGCACCGGGGCGACGTGATCACGAACCCGCCCGCTCATGTCGGTCACCAGCGCCTTGAACAGCGCCTCCTTGCTTTCGAAATAGGTGTAGAAGCTGCCCAGCGCGACCCCAGCGCGGATCGTGATCGAGACGATCGAGCTTTCGTGAAAGCCCTTCTCGCCGAATTCCGCTGCTGCTGCATCGAGAATCGCGCGCTGGGTGCGCCGCCCACGCTCGGTGCGCGGTTCACGCGGAGCTTTTGCGCTGGTCGCCAAGTCCACTCGAATCTCCCCATCGCCGCGCGGTAGTGTTGCACAGTTGCCACGCCAAAGCATCATTCTCTCGTGCTTCGTGCTGGCACCCTCATAACAAAGTTGAAAGTTGGTTCAACTATTATATAAGGGCTGCACTCGCCGAGCCGGAGAGCGGCTGGCGAATAGTTTTTTGGGAGGAAACCCGATGCGTAACCACGCTTTGCTAAGCCGCGCTTCACTGATCGCCAGCGTTCTCGTCAGCCTGACCGCGGCCCCGGCCTACGCCCAGACCAGCGCGGCGGCCGCCGCTACTGCTGAAGACAATGGCGACGTAATTATCGTCACCGCGCGCCGCCGTGAGGAAAGCCTGCTCAACGTGCCGATCGCGATCACCGCGATCTCGGGCGACCAGCTCGCCAACCAGGGTTCGGCCGATATTACTGCGCTCGCTGAAACCGTCCCCAACGTGACGCTCGAAGCGAGCCGCGCAACCAATTCCACGCTCAGCGCGTTCATCCGCGGCGTCGGCCAGCAGGACCCGGTCTCGGGCTTCGAGCAGGGTGTCGGGATCTATCTTGACGACGTCTATCTCAACCGGCCCCAAGCTGCGGTGCTCGATATCTACGACGTCCAGCGGATCGAAGTGCTGCGCGGGCCGCAGGGCACGCTTTATGGCCGCAACACTGTCGGCGGCGCGGTCAAGTACGTCACCCGGCGGCTCGACGACAAGGCGCACCTTTCGGCGCGCGCGACCTATGGCAGCTACAACCAGGCCGACGGCGTGCTCACCGGATCGGTGGCAGTCGGCGAAAGCAAGGTCCTCCGGATCGGCGGATCTGTGGCGCGGCTGACCCGCGGCGGGTTCGGCACCAACCTGACCAACGGCTTGTCCAACTACAACAAGGATATCTGGGCCGGGCGCGGCACGATCGAGCTTCACGGCACCAACGTGTTTGCACGGTTGACCGGCGATTACACCCACGACACTTCGAACCCGCGTGGCGGACACCGGTTCATTCCGGGGTTGGTCAGCGGCACCCCGGTGCTCGCCAATGTCTATGACACGCAAGGCGGCCTCAACTATCCGGTGCAGGACGTGAAAGCCTGGGGCACCTCGTTGTTCCTCGAAGCAGAGCCGGCCGAAGGCCTGACGTTCCGCTCGATCTCGGCTTACCGCAAGGACGATTCGCTGACTCCGATCGACTTCGACGCGCTGCCGACGCAAGACGTTGACGTACCGGGAATCTATCGCAACACGCAGTTCAGCCAGGAACTGCAGGTGCTCGTCAGCAAAGGCAAGTTCAATGGCCTGGTCGGGCTTTATTACCTCGACGCTTCGGCACTGACCCAGTTCGATGTTCGCCTGTTCGTTCAGTACCCCGCGCCAACCCTGTTAACCGCCTATACCAGCGCCGACATCCACACCGAAACAATGGCGGGCTTCGCCGATTTCAGCTATGACTTTACTGATCAGCTGAGCCTGTCGCTGGGCGGCCGTTACACCTGGGATCAACGCCAAGGTGATGTCCTGCGCCAGTTTTACACCGGCGGAGGCTCACCCGTGTTCGGCGGAGCCGGGAACCTTTTCGGTGGCCCGCTGACCAACGTCCACGGCACCAAGACCTTCACCAAGTTCACGCCCAAGGCATCGCTGACCTTCAAACCGAACAGCGATACCACGCTGTACGCCTCCTACTCGCAAGGCTTCAAAGGCGGCGGATTCGATCCGCGCGGAGTGGGTGCTAATGCGCCAGTCGGGGTCACCCAGGCCGAATACCTCAGCTTCAAGCCCGAAAAGGTCAACAGCTACGAAATCGGATACAAGGCAAACCTGTTTGACCGCCGCCTCTACCTCGCCACTGCGGCGTTCTGGATGGACTACACCGACGTGCAGATCCCGGGTTCGGTGGCCTGCACGGTGAGCGGCTTGACGACCTTTTGCGGGGTGGTTTCAAACGCCGGCAAAGCGCGGATGAAGGGCTTTGAATTGGAAGCCCGCGCCAAGCTGATCGATAGTGATGCAGGCAAGCTGACCCTGTCGGGTTCGCTCGGCTATGTAGACGCGAAGTACCTGAACTACATCACCATTGTTGCTGGTGCGCCCAAAGAGGTCTCACAGTATCGCCACATCCAGAACACCCCGGCCTGGTCGGGCAGCGCCAGCCTCGACTATGCTATGCCACTGGCCGACGGCACGCTCAATTTCGGTGCTGGCATGTCGTTCAAGAGCAAGACTTACCAGTTCGAGATCGCCAATCCTTACCTCGATCAACCTGCGTACCAGCTGTTCGATGCCAGTATCGTCTATCACGCGCCGGGCAATCGTTGGTCATTGGGGGTGTTCGGCAAGAACCTGACCGATGAGCGGATCAAGACCTCGGGCTATACCTTCATGCGCGCCGATCCGACTACGGGCGTGCTGGTCACGCCTCTCGCCTCGGCGCTGGGCAAAGAAGGCGTGCTGTCGGCCTACTACGCCAACCCGCGTCAGGTGTTTGTGACCGCTTCGATCAACTTCTGATCGAACCCCGGCCACAGTAAAGTTACCGCCCCCGTGCCAGCCGCGCGGGGGCGGTTTCTATTTGGGCCTGCGCAAAATCACATAGAGCGCGCCCGCGCCGCCGTGGCGGCGATGCGCCGGGCGGACGGCGGCGATGCGCGAGCCGTGCGGGCCGAGCGCCAGCCAGTCGATCACCTTGGCGCGGATCGCGCCGCGCGAATGGCCGCGGTCAGCAGCTTCGACCGGGCGCGAGCGGCCCGTGATCACCAGCACCAATCGAGCGCCCATCATGCCCGCCTGCGCGAGGCCCGCGTCGAGCCGCGCATGCGCCGCGTCGAGGCTGTGGCCGTGCAGGTCGAGAGTGAAATCGGGATGAACCAGCGCTTTGGCGAGCTTGCGTTCCCACGAGGCATCGAGGCCGTGGGCATCGATGGTTGCGGGTGGACGTGGCTTGCGCTCTCGATCCTCCCCCTTTGGGGGAGGTGGGCCGCCGGAGGCGGGTCGGAGGGGGCGCGAGGGTGGTGGAGTGAACTTTCCCCCACCGTCAGGCCTCCGGCCTGCCACCTCCCCCAATGGGGGAGGATCGTCAGTACCAGCGAGCGGCTTTACCGTCCCCGCCACCGCTGCCCACAGCCGCGCTTCCTCGCGGCTCAGGCTGCGCCGCGTCATGGTGTCGTGAGGCGCTTGACCGTACCCTTGGGCAGCAGCAGCCAGGCGTCGCCGCGCCCGCTCATTCCCCCCGCCGTGGTCCGCGCCGCGTCGCCTGCGCCCCAGAAACTGTCGAACCGGTTGGGCCCTTTGATCGCCCCGCCGGTATCCTGCGCGACCCACAGCCCGTTGGCCTCGGTCCGGTCGAGCGAAAGGTAGACCGGCGCGCCGAGCGGCACGAACGACGGATCGGCCGCCGCGCTGTCTCCGCCGCGCACCGGCACGCCGAGCGCGCCATAGGGCCCATCGCCAGTGATCGGCTTGAAGAACACATAGCTCTGGTTCTGGTGCATCAGCGCCTTGCCCGCTTCAGGATGCTCGCGAATGTACTGCATGATCCCCTGCATTGACCCGGAATACTGCCCGGGCGCGCTGCCAATCAGTCCGCCGTTGCGCATCACGCTGCCGATCCCGGTGTAAGGCAAGCCGTTCTGCCCGGCATAGCCGATCCGGATCACGCTGCCGTCTGGCGCGCGCAAACGCCCCGAACCCTGCACTTGAAGGAAGAACAACTCGACCGGGTCAGCCGCCCAACCAATCTCGAGACTCTTGTTCGCCAGCGCCCCATCGTCGATCGCGGCGCGGTCGTAGTAAGGCACGAACGCGCCGCTCTCATCGTAGCGGCCGAGCGGCTGGGTGCCGTTGTCGTTGGCCACGGCGTCACCGGCTTTGGCTCGAACAAGGTCGGCGGGGAGGCCGTAAACCGGCACGTCGAACCCGGGCTGGCGATTGCGCACTCCGGCGATTTCAGGCTCGTAATACCCGGTGACGAAGGTCTTGCCGTCGCCCAATCTGGCGGTTTCGAACCAGGCCGCAAAGAATTGCGGCGCCTGCGCAGCGGGCCAGGTTGCGGCGGCATCGCAAATCGGACGCCAGTCGGCTTGCCGGGTCAGCCCTGAACTGTCGGTACGCGCCAGCAGCTTGGGGCAGCTCAGGCGGAACGCCGCCAATGCGCCGCGCGCATCTGTTCCAGCAAGCCCCAGACTAGCGACGCTCGGCCCGGCGCTCAGACCGAGCAATGCAGCTGTTCCAGGGGTCGGCGTTGTGGTGGGGGCCGGCACCGGAACCGGCATGGTCGTTGGCGGAATCAGCCGGACGCAGCCAGCGAGAACCACAATCAGCCCCAGCGCTGCCAACTTACGCAGCCCCGTCACGAAGTTAGCCCTCGTCGGTTTCGTCGAGGAGCCAGTCGGGGGCAGAGGCGGATGTCTTGCGCGCAAACGTCCACACATCGCGCGATTCAATCGCGTCGTTTAGCGACCCGGCAATGACGGTGCCAGCCTTGTCGCGGGTTACCGCAGCGATATCGGCAGTGAAGCGCACGGCGATGCGCGCGATGCCGGTTTCAAGCGAGGCGGCTACCACCACGGCATCTTCGATCCGCACGAGACGGTTGTCGAGCTTTTCGCCCGCCGCTTCGCGCAAGTCGATCACGCCATTGAATGTTTCAAGGACATCGGCGTCGCACAGCTTTGCGAGCGCGTCGCGGTCACCGCTCCAGAAGGCTTCGAGCACCATCCGGTACGCACCTTTGGCGCCTTCAAGAAAAGCCAGCAGATCGAACCGCTTGTCGGCCAGCGCCAGTTCCTTGAGCGCGCGCTCGATCGCCGGGGTTACACCCGGAACCAGAATCCGCGGGGGCACCGAGACTCCGCTGCGATCGGTCAGGTCGGGCGCTCCAGGCGCCGCCATGCGCGGGGCATCGAGTTTGGGTTCAAGCCGGGGCTGCTCTTCGTGTTCTGCCCGGCGGCCCAGCACCGCATAAAGCCGCAGGCCCAAAAAGGCCGCAACCATGGCGAGAATCACGATTTCGACGGTCTTGTCCAACGTATCAGTCCTTGCCGCGCAGTACGGCCCCAAGAGCATTCAGGTGTGCAGTCTACTGTCAAATAGGTAGCAATGACAAATGAACAACGCGTGGATGCGCGGATCGGTGCAATTTTTGGGGTCGTGCCGAACGAATTTTTTGCAGCGGATAGCTCCGGCTACACATAAATCGTCACCGCATATACCTCTCGACCCTCACGCGCCGCGATGCTAGGCGCGCGGCCACGTTCAATCTTGACTTACGAAAGCCGCAACAGCCATGTCCGACGAAGGCAACATCATCACCGATCTCAATCTCGGCGCGCCGCAGCCCAATGGCGAAGACACGCTGCCTTCAGCGGGGATTATCTCGCAATATATCAAGGATCTCTCGGTCGAGAATCCCAATGCCCCCGAATCGTTCCAGTGGACCGACACCCCGGTGATCGACGTTCAGTTCAACATCGGCGCACGCGACATCACCGATGAAGTGAGCGAGATCGAACTCAAGATTTCGATTACTTCCAAGGCCGAGGCCGGGACCTCGTTCCTGGTCGAACTGTCCTACGGCGGGCTCGTGGGCATGCGCAATCTCGAAGATGCGCAGAAGCATGCCTTCACTTACGCCGAAGCGCCGCGGCTGCTGTTCCCGTTCGCCCGCCGGGTGATCTCGGACGCGGTGCGCGACGCGGGCTTCCCGCCGCTGCTGCTCGAACCGATCGATTTCAACGGCATTTACCTTGCTCAGCTTTCGGCGCAGCAAGGCGAAGACGGCGGCGTCGGAGCACCGGTCGGCACTGCCTGAGCCCGCCAGCACGTCATAGCCCGGGGGAGGCGCGCGGATGAGCCTGATCAAGAATGTCGGGACGATCGGCGGCCTCACTGCGGTCAGCCGCGTGTTCGGATTCGCGCGCGACATGCTGTTTGCCCGGCTGTTCGGCGCGGGTCTGGCGGCCGACGCGTTCCAGCTGGCCTTTACGCTGCCCAACACCTTCCGCCGGCTGTTTGCCGAAGGCGCGTTCAGCGTCGCCTTCGTGCCGATGTACACCCGCAAACTGCACGCTGAGGGCGAGGGCGAGGCGGAAGCGGCACACTTTGCCAACGATGTGCTGTCGGTGTTCGTCTGGGTGCTGTTCGGCTTTTCGCTGCTGTGCATCGCCGGGATGGAAGGGATCGTCTGGCTGCTTGCGCGCGAATACCAGCACATTCCGGGCAAGTTCGAGCTGTCGGTTACGCTGAGCCGGATCACCTTCCCCTACCTCGCGCTGGTCAGCGTGGTCGCGCTGCTTTCCGGCATGCTCAACGCGCGCACCCGGTTCGGGCCCGGTGCCTTCGCCCCGGTGCTGTTCAACCTAGCGCTGATCGGCGGGTTGCTGTGGGGCTGGTGGTTCGATTATTCCGACGTGCTCAAGGCGTTCTCGCAAAGCTGGGCGCTGCCGCTGGCGGGGGTGCTGCAGCTTATTTACCTGTGGTGGTCGGCGCGGCGCGCGGGGATCCACTTGCGGCTCCACTGGCCCAAGATGACCCCCGATACCAAAGTGCTGCTGTGGCGGATCTTCCCGGCGACCTTCGGTGCAGGAATCTACCAGATCAGCCAATTGGTCGACACGTTCTTTGCAACCAGTTTGCCGCAAGGTTCGCTGACCTTGCTCAAGATGGGCGACCGGCTCAACCAGATGCCGCTCGGGATCGTCGGGATTGCGCTCGGCACAGCGATCCTGCCCAGCCTCGCGCGACATATTGCGGGCGGCGACCAGCAGGGCGCGGCCAAACTGCAAGGCCGCGCGATCGAGCTCGCCACGCTGCTGACCATCCCGGCGGCGTTTGCGCTGGCGATCTGCGCTCCGGCTTTTGTCCAGGCGTTTTTCGTGGGCGGCAAGTTTAAGCCCGAGGACGGACTGATCATGTCCGATATCGTGGTCGCGCTGGTCTGCGGACTGCCCAGCTACGTTTTGGTCAAGGTGCTCGAGCCGGGCTACTTCTCGCGCGGCGACACCCGCACCCCGGTGATGACCGCGGCGACAGCGCTGAGCTTCAACATCTTCCTCAATCTGGTGGTGGTGCGCCCGTTCGGGATCGTTGGCCTTGCCGCTGCGACCGCTAGCTCGGCCAGCCTCAACTGCGTGCTGCTGTACATCAACCTCCATCGGCGCGGGCACTTCCGGTTCGACTGGCCGCTGCTCAGCCGCGTGCTGCGCCAGATTGCAGCCTCGTTGGTGATGGCCGCAACGCTCTATTACCTGCTGCAAGCCACGCTGCCGTGGTATTCGGGCAGCGTGGCGCAAAAGGCGCTGGGCATCGTGCTGCTGGTCGGTAGCGGCTTTACGGTTTATGCGGTGGTCGCCTGGGGCATCGGCGCGGTCGACAAGCAGGACCTCGCGCTGCTCGCCCGGCGCCGCAGTTCACCGCCGATCGACGACGAAATACCCGGATTTTGAAAGTGAGCAGCATGCGGATCGTTTCGGGCATCCAGCCCACCGGCAACCTCCACCTCGGCAATTACCTGGGCGCAATCCGCAACTGGGTGCGGATGCAGGACGAGGCCCAGGCGAACGGGGGTGAGAGCCTCTATTTCCTCGCCGATCTGCACGCGATCAGCCAGCCGCATGATCCGTCGCAGCTCACCGCGAATACCCGCGAGATGGTTGCTGCACTGCTCGCCTGCGGGATCGACCCGGCGAAGTCGGTGCTGTTCAACCAGGCGCAGGTCCCCCAGCACGCCGAGCTGCAATGGCTGCTGAGCGGCAGCGCACGGATGGGCTGGCTCAATCGCATGACCCAGTGGAAGGACAAGGCCGGCAAGAACCGCGAAGGTGCCAGCGTGGCGCTGTTCACTTACCCGGTGCTGCAGGCCGCCGACGTGCTGCTGTATCAGGCGACGCATGTGCCGGTCGGCGATGACCAGAAGCAGCACCTCGAGCTGGCGCGCGACATTGCGCAGAAGTTCAACCACGACTTCTGCCCGGAAGACGCGCCGCTGTTCACCCTGCCC
>JARXKR010000040.1:0-5102 GCA_030271565.1 Pseudomonadota bacterium | reverse complement strand
GTTGAGGCGGTGCTGAGCGAGTTCGGCGGCCTCGGCTTCGGCCAATTCAAGCCGGCACTTGGCGAGCTGCTGGTGACCAAACTTGCGCCGATCAACGCCCGCTTTGTCGCCTTGTGCACCGATCAGTCCGCTCTCGACGCGGTGTTGCGCGATGGTGCGGCGCGCGCGCGCGAAATGGCCAAGCCGACGCTCGCCGCGGCTTATGCTGCGCTTGGTCTGCTAAGACACTGAATTACAAATGATACAGTGCCCATTCAAGCGCGATTAAGCCTGCTTGGACTAATCCGGTTTCAATCCTAATCTTTTTGCTGATCCGCGCGCGAGTCGCGGCGGACTGCGCTCTCAAGGAATCCGGGTCATGGCTTACACTCAAATATTCTCGACACGTCTGGTCAAGGCGGCTGCGGCATCGTTGCTGCTGACCGGCCTGGCCGCTTGCGCCACGCCGTTCAACGCTAACGTCTCACGCTATTCGGCTGCTCTGCCGGCGCCGCAGGGCCAGACCTTTGCGGTTGTCGCGGCTGACCCGGCGCTCTCCGGCGGGCTTGAATTTGCGCAATATGCCAATCTGGTCGGGATGAAGATGCAGGGGCTGGGCTATGTCCCGGCGTCCAATCCAGCGACCGCCGACATGATCGTGCGGTTCGATTACGGGGTCGACAAGGGCCGCGATCAGGTCCGGACGACCGGTTTTGCCGATCCGTTTTACGGTTCGTGGTACGGTCCGCGCGGCGGTTCGTATTTCGGCAGCGGCTATTACGGCGGCTATCGCGGACGCGGTTATGGTTCGTTCCGCCCGATCGGTGCCTGGGGTTACGGCTGGTACGATCCGTGGTTCGACCAAGGCTATAATCAAGGCTATGAACAGTACACCGTCTACACCAGCGGCATTTCGATGAAGATCGACCGCCGCGACGGCCAGCGCCTGTTCGAAGGCCGCGCCGAAGCTGCATCGACCTCGAACCGGTTGCCCTATCTGGTGCCCAATCTGGTCGAAGCGATGTTCACCGGCTTCCCCGGTCACAACGGCGAGACGGTGCGGATTTCGGTCGCTCCGGAGAAGAACAAGCGCTGATCTGTTCGATCCTCTCCATTTTGCGCAGCCAAATGGGGAGGTGGCAGTTCCGCAGGAACTGACGGAGGGGTTTCGGCGCTGGCGTTGAGGCCCCTCCGTCTGGCCCTGAAGGGCCATCCACCTCCCCATTTGCGCATTCGCGAAAATGGAGAGGACCTTAGCTCTCAAGTGCGAACAGCCCGCCAGTGCTTCCAAACCCGCCTTCACCGCGCAGCGTCTGTTCGAGCTCTTCGACCTTGAGCCAGCTCGCGCGGATCACCGGGGCGAGCACCAATTGCGCCACCCGGTCGCCGCGGCGCACTTCAAACGGCTCGCTGCCGTGATTGATCAGGATGACCTTCAGCTCGCCTCGGTAATCCGAATCGATCGTGCCGGGGGTGTTGGGCACGGTGATCCCGAACTTGAGCGCGAGGCCTGAGCGCGGGCGGACCTGAATTTCGAAGCCGTGCGGGATCGCCACGGCCAGCCCGGTTGCCACGGCATGGCGTCCGCCCGGCGCGAGAACAACATCCTCGGCGGCCAGCACATCCATGCCCGCCGCGCCGTCGGTGGCATAGGCGGGCAGCTCTAATCCTTCGAAATGCGGGAGGCGTTTGACCAGCACCGCGACATCAGCGGGCAGCGGCTTTTTCCCGTTCGGCTGCTTGCGCGGCGAGGGCATCGGCAATCCTTTCGACGAGCGCATTTGCGACGTCGCCCTTTGCCATTTCGGGGAGCGTTTCGACAGCCTTTGCGGTGATGATATGCACCGCGTTGACCTCGCCCCCCATCACGTCACCCGACACGTCATTGGCGACGATCCAGTCGGCGCCCTTGCGCTTGCGCTTGTCCTTGGCGTTTTCGACCACCTTCTCGGTCTCGGCGGCAAAGCCGACCACCAGTTTGGGGCGCTTGTCGCTGACCGAAACCATCGCGAGGATATCGGGGTTCTCGGTCAGCCGCAGCGCCGGCGGGGCCGAGCCGCGCTTTTTCATCTTCTGGCTGAGCTCATCGGTGCTGCGCCAATCGGCGACCGCCGCGACCATGACCGCGACATCGGCGGGGAGCGCCTGTTTGACCGCCTCGGCCATCTGCCGGGCGGTTTCGACATCGACCCGGTCGACTCCCGGCGGGGTCGGCAGCTGCACCGGTCCCGCGACCAGCGTGACCTGTGCCCCGGCCCGCGCCGCAGCGGCGGCGATGGCGAAGCCCTGTTTGCCCGAAGACCGGTTGGCGATGTAGCGAACCGGATCGATCGGTTCGTGAGTCGGCCCCGCAGTGATCAGCACGTGCTTGCCCGAGAGCGGGCCGTCCTCGGGTTTGACGAACACCGCGTCGCCGGCGAAATCGGGCTGCCCGGCCAGCGGATCGGCGAGGTATGCCTCGGGCGCGGCGTCGGGATCGCCTTTGACCAGGTGGTTGATCGCGTCGGGATCGGTCGGCGGGGCGGCCTTGGCTTTGCCCTTTTTCGACAGGATCGGAGCGCTGAGCAGCACTTCGGGCGGCACTTCCTCCGGCGCAGAAACAAGCGGTTCCTCACCGAACTCGTCGCCCAGATCGAACGCATCGACGTCGATGATGGGCCCGCTGGTGCTGCGCGAAATCAGCCCCGAGGACAGCCCGCCCAGCCCGGTGTCTTCGCTCTGCGGTGCTTCGAACCCACCCAGCTCGAAACTCAGTTCGGGCTCGGGCGCGGGCAGCAGTAGCGTTTCGAGCCTGAGCAATGCGCAGATCGCGTTCCACACAGCCACCGGCTCGGGCAACCGCCCAGCACCGTATTCGCCGCAAGCCATCGGGCCTTCGTCGGGATCGAGCACGTGGATCCCGCGCGCGATCAGGCTCTTGATATTGTCCTGCGTCGCGGCGTGTTCCCACATCCGCACGTTCATCGCCGGAACCGCGAGCACCGGTTTGTCGGTCGCGAGCAGCAGTGTGGTCGCCATGTCGTCGGCAATGCCGTGCGCCATCTTGGCCAGCAAGTCGGCCGTGGCGGGACAGACCACCACCAGATCGGCCGAACGCGAGAGCTGGATGTGGCCCATCGTGGCCTCGTTGGTGAGATCCCACAGCGTGGTGTGCACCGGGTTTTCGCTCAGCGCGGCGAGCGTCATCGCGGTAATGAATTTGGAGCCGCCCTCGGTCAGCACGCAGCTCACCTCGCCCCCGCCCTTGCGGATCAGGCGCACCAGTTCGCACGCCTTGTAGGCAGCGATACCGCCGCCGACGATCAGGAGTATCCGGGGAGTGCTCATGGTGACCCGCTTGTGCAATGCCGTTCCTTTGTGCGCAACAGGCTTTGAATCAGGGAGGCTATGGGCCACAGTGGCTAAGTCGGCATTGCTGGGGAGGGTTAATTCGTTGCGCACACTTTTGATCGGACTGATTTTCGTGGCGGGGATGTTCAACCTCTTCCTCGGGATCAGCTTCCTTTACGACCCTGCCGGAATGGGAGGGCAGTTCGGGCTTTCACCCAACGGACCGCTTGGTTTTGCGGTGTTGCGAGCGGACTTTACCGCGTTTTTCGTTGTGATCGGACTGTGCATGCTGCGCGGTGCGTGGAAGCGCAACGGCGATGTCCTGCTGGTCCCGGCCGCATTGTTCGCGATCGCTTTCTGCGGGCGAGCCCTGACGGCACTGCTTAACGGCACGCAAGCTGGGTTCTTCGAGCCGATGGCTGCGGAAGCCGCGCAATTCGTGCTGCTGGTGATCGGCTGGCGCTGGGTGCCGCACCACAAGATCGATGAATTGACCGGTTAGCGCGCCGCCCGGACCAGCGAACGCACCGCGCGCGGCATGAAGGCGAGTCCGGCGAACATCGCCGGCGCAATCACCGCGCCCCAGTAGAAATTGTCCGCGCGGCCGGCGATCATGAACAGCAGTCCGTAGCCGAGCAACAACAACGTCGCGGTGCTGCCCAGCGCGCTGCGCCACCCGGCCCAGCCCAGCACCATCAGCAAGACCAGCGGCCCCGCGACATAGTGCGGCAGGAAGCGCAAATTGCTCGACAGCACCACGCTCGACAGCCAGCCCGACAGCCCGCGCAGGACCAGCCAGTTCGGACCGATCACGTCATCGGGGCGGACCTGCTGCGCGACGAAATACAGGTGCAACGCGAGATAGGCAAAGAACGCCGCGATGACGCCAAGCCACGCCGCGCCTTCCTTCCACTCACGCCGCCGCAACGCCAGCGCAGCCATCAGCATTACGTAAGGCAGCGCGTGCTCGCGGATCGAGAGCGCCAGCGCAGCGACCAGCACCGCGCCGAGCCAGCGCTGCCCCGGTCGGTGCAAGGCCAGCGACAGCGCGATCAGCATCCCGGCCCACAGCTCGTGCAGCACGAAGTAATAGCGGTTGAGCCCCAATGAGGCGCCCATGAACACCAGCGCCGTGCCGATCCGCTGGAACCGCGCGCCGCCCGGCTCCTCGCCCAGCCGCTTCCACCACGCCCAGACCACCGCGAGCAGCAGCGCCAGTGCCGCCGCCAGCTCGCCTGGAACCAGTACATCCGAGCCGTGTCCGCGATCGCCCAGCCACAGATCGAGATAAGCGAGCGTCGGCAGCCGCACAGCGACGCCGGGGCGGAGCGGATAGTCGCTCTTGCGGTGCTCTTCGGCGACCGCGACGTAATAGCTCTCGCCGCGCCCGATCCGCTGGATCACCCGGTCATAGAGCGCGAGATCGTCGTCGCGGGGGCGCTCGGCGGCCTTGGCCGACTTGCCGCCCGCCACCGCCTCAACGAAGCCGACAACTGGCTTTTCCATCTTGCCGGCGCTGATCGGGACCAGCGCTGCCAGAACCAGCAGCGCGGCCAGTGCCAGCAGCAAAAGCCGCGCCGAAAAACGCGGCCACGCGGCGAAGCGGTCGGTCAGGTCTGGCAGATCGGTGTTCATGAATGCCCCTTTCGCGCCTTGTGCATGGCGCGCAACGCGCTGACAAGCCACTGACGGGCTGGCGTTAGCTTGCAGTTCATCGCTGCCGCCTTACATAGGGCGCGAAAGGATCTGGTGCGCATGAACGAGGAACAGCCGAGCGGTAGTCCCTGGATGAA
>JARXKR010000250.1 GCA_030271565.1 Pseudomonadota bacterium | reverse complement strand
CAGTTGCAGAAGGCACTGTCGCCCAAAGCCACGATCCAGTTCTCGCTGGGCGATAACCGGGGATCGCTCAACGCCGGGGAATACCACGGCAGCATCGGGCGCTCGGTCGCGGGCAAGCTCCTGCTGACGCCCATCAATGACGCGCAAGGGGGGCGCAAGCTGACGCTGGGCTTTGCCAGCGATTATACGAGCGGCATTACCAATCGCAGCTTCACGCTGGGAACGGCGATCGCCGCAGCCCCGCTGGGCGGCGTTCCGGCAACGGGCGGCAAGCTGACTTTCGAGGCCGATGGGGCTTTTACCTTGCGGCTCGCGGGCCGCCCAACGACAATCGAGGGCGAGGTGATCCGTTCGCGGTTCTCGGGCAGCAAGAGCGACGTGTTGGGCGGCTATGTCATGGGGCAAGTCTCGCTGTTCGATACACGCAAGGCAGGCGACCTCGACCTGTTCCTGCGTTACGATTTTGTCAGTCTCGGGCAGGACACGATCGCGGGGCGTGCGGATCAGCGGGCATTGCGTACCGGGTTCAACTACAATCTGCCTTTCACCGGCAAGCTTGCGAGCCTGCACGTTGAGTATGCCCATAACAGCGTCAGCGGACCCGCCGCCATTGTCACCGCACCAAATCCTGGCGACGAGTTCCGCATCGGGGTCAGGATCAGCCTCCAGCGTTATCAGCGGCATTGACAGTGGGCGTGCAGCTGCCTCGCCCGGATCGTCGTCCGCGCATTCCCCGTGCGGTCTGGGCGCTGGGGTTCGTCAGCATGTTCATGGACATCTCGTCCGAGATTATCCACGCGCTGCTGCCGTTGTTCCTGACCACAACGCTCGGGGTGAGCGTCGCCATGGTCGGGCTGATCGACGGGATTGCCGAGGCAACTGCATCGATCACCAAGGTTTTCTCAGGCTATATTTCGGACCGGATCGGGCGGCGCAAGCCGCTGATCCTGCTGGGCTATGGACTGGGCGCGCTATCCAAACCGCTGTTCGCTCTGGCTGGCACAGCACCGGTTATTCTGGGTGCCCGCTTCGCCGACCGGATCGGCAAAGGCCTGCGCGGCGCCCCGCGCGATGCACTGGTTGCCGATGTTACACCGCAAGCTGTGCGAGGCCGTGCGTTCGGACTGCGCCAGTCGCTTGACACGATGGGAGCGTTCGCGGGACCGCTGCTGGCCATTGGGTTGATGGCAGCCTTTGCCAACGACATGCGGCTTGTTTTCTGGATCGCAGTTATCCCGGCCGTACTGGCCGTCCTTTTTGTAATCTTTGGCGTGGAGGAACGGGCCGAACCGGCGAGCGCCAAACCACAGCGCCCGCCGATCGCCTTTGCCGACCTCAAACGTTTCGAGCGGCCGTTCTGGGGGGTTGTCGCGCTTGGCGTAATCTTTTCGCTGGCGCGGTTCAGCGAAGCATTCCTGATCCTCAAAGCATCAGCCGAGGGGCTGCCGCTGACCTATGCCCCCGCGGTGCTGGTCGCCATGAATGCGGTCTATGCGCTGGGTGCTTATCCGGCCGGCATTGCCTCCGACCGGGTGTCGGCGCGCATTCTGTTGGGTGGGGGGCTGGTCTGCCTAATTTTGGCCGATCTTGTCCTCGCGCTGGTTTCAGGATTGGCAGGAGCCTTCGCCGGGATCGCGCTGTGGGGTCTGCACATGGCGCTGACCCAAGGGCTGATGGCAAAGCTCGTCGCGGATCGCGCACCGCCCGAACTAAGGGGTTCGGCGTACGGTGTGTTCAATCTTGCCGCCGGTGTGGCCTTGCTCGCTGCGAGCGTCGTGGCGGGCCTGATGTGGGACCGGCTTGGCGCTAGCGCGACGTTCCTCGCCGGAGCTGGTTTCGCTACATTCGCCTTGATTGGACTGGCGCTAAACCGGTCAAAGTCAGAAGCTGGCTCAGTCGCGGCGGGCAAGAAGTAAGCTATCAAACGTCGAGGTTCGCCACATTGAGCGCGTTTTCCTGAATGAATTCGCGGCGCGGTTCGACCACGTCGCCCATCAGCCGGGTGAAGATCTCGTCGGTCACATCGGCGTCTTCGACCTTGACCTGGAGCAGCACGCGGTTGTCGGGATCGAGCGTGGTTTCCCACAATTGCTCGGCGTTCATTTCGCCCAGACCCTTGTAGCGCGCAATCGCCAGCCCCTTGCGCCCACCGGCGAGCACCGCGTCGAGCAGTTCCGACGGGCGGGTGATCTGGTCCTTGGCGGTGACCGGCGCTGCGACTTCTTCCTCGCCCTCGACATTGTCGACTTCGGCGACTTCCTCGGTCGCAGTGGTCCGCACGAGCCGCACCGGGGCTTCGTAAACCTCGACATTCTCGACCGCGAGCCGGGCCAGCTTGCGCGCTTCGGCGCTGGTCAGGAAGGCGGCTTCGATCGGGTGCGCGTCGGTCACCCCGCGCCACACGCGCTTGACCATCACCGCGCCTTCGCCGGTCAGTTCGGCGGTCCATTTGGCCTCGCGGTCGCCAAGGTCGAGCCAGATCGAGGCTTTGGCCAGCGCTGCCTCGCGCCCGGCGCGATCGAGCGCGGGATCGAACAGCCCGGCCATCGCCAAAGCCTCGATCACCGCCGGGTCGTAACGCCGCGGGACGAAGCCCATCAGCGCGCGCATGCGCAGCGCGTGCTGGACCAGCGCGGCCAGTTCGGTCCC
>JARXKR010000249.1 GCA_030271565.1 Pseudomonadota bacterium | reverse complement strand
GGCGGATACTGGACCGTAGTCTACACCGCCATGGGCGCGGTGTTCGGCGCGCTGGCGTAAGCTGAATGGGCCCGATCAACTGGCTCGCAGTCATCGTCGCTGCGCTGCTCGCGGCAGCGGTGCTGTGGCTTTTCCGTCCGCCGGGCGCGCGCGGTAACTGGGTCTATCTGCTCCAGATAATCCCCGCCGCCATGCTCGGCCACGCGCTGGCCCGGATCGGGCCCGACAAGCTCGCGGCCAAGCCGCAGCTCTACGCAATGCAGTCGGCCGGACTGGCGCTGGCAATTGTCATCCCGGCGCTGTGGATCGTACAGGTGCGCAGCGGGGTCAGCGCGCGGCAATGCTGGCGCGACAGTGCAGCCTTCCTGCTCGCCTACCTGGTGATGGGAGCGGTTTTCTGGGGAATCGGCTTCAAGTAGCGCGCCGGATCGAGCGCGATCTTGTTGCGCCTGATCTCGAAATGCAGCTGAGGCTCGCTGGCAAGGCCGGTCTGCCCGACCAGCCCGATCCGCTCGCCGGCCTTGACCTTGTCGCCTTCCTTGACCGTGAGCTTGCCGAGGTAGCTGTAAGTCGTGGTCCAGCGGCCGGAATGGTAGATAATTACAGTCAGGCCGTATTCCTCCGGCCCTTGCCCGGCAAAAATCACCTTGCCCGCCGCCGAGGCGCGCACTGCGGTGCCTTCGTCGGCCAGCATGTCGATTCCTTCATGCCCCGGATTAGTGGCGACCGGCATGCTGAAGCCGCGGCGGACTTTGCCTTGCAGCGGCCATTTGAAAATGGGCGCGATCGTATCGGGCAGGCCCTTGGGCGGATCGGTCGAGATCGTGGGCGAGGGGATCAGCTCGCCATTCCCGGCCAGTGTAGGGATCACCAGTTTTTGCCCCGGCTTGAGCTTCGCGCCCGGTTTAATGCTGCTCGCAGCGGCGATCTGCTCCCACGGCACCCCTTCTTCCATCGCGATGTCGAAGGTGGTTTCACCGGGCTTGACTGTGTGGCTGCGGCGGCGCGGGATTACGAGCTTCTGCCCGGTTTTGACCGCATAGGGTGCCTTGAGCCGGTTGGCCTCGATGATCAGCACGCGCGGCACTTCGGCGCGGTTCGCGATTCCCGCCAGCGTTTCGCCGGGCTGGACCACGTGCAAGGTCTCAACCTTCGGGTCGGTGGCGGGCGGCTTGTCCTTGGCCAGCAGCGGCATGGCGGCGAGCGCCGTCAGTGCCAAGCCGAGACCAAGCCTCCGGATCATCCCGAATAGCGCTCGGCCAGCGCGGCCAGCGAGGGCCCATGGGTCAAATCGAGTTGCAACGGAGTCACTGACACATATCCGTCCTGAATAGCCTCAAGGTCGGTGGCATGCCCGGGTGTGTGTTCGATCCCGTGCAACCCGAACCAGAAGTACTGGTACCCCCTTGGGTCGGTCCCTTCAACCACCGATCCGCGCGCGTAGTCGTGGAAGCCCTGGCGGCACACCCGGATGCCTTGCACCGCATCGGCGGCGATCGGCGGGAAGTTGATGTTGACCATGGTGCGCGATTCGAATGGCACGCCGAGCAGGGGCCCGAGCACCTTGGCCCCCCAGGCCTCGGCCGCGGCGAACGGCACGGTGTCACCCATGCCTTCCTTTTCGTAAACTTGGCTGAACGCGATCGAACGGATCCCCGCCAATGCGCCCTCGATCGCGGCGGAAACGGTGCCCGAGTAAGTCACGTCGTCGCCCAGATTGGCCCCCCGATTGACGCCCGAGAGAATCAGGTCAGGTGCACCCGGCAGGACCTTGCGCAGCGCCATCATCACCGCGTCGGTCGGTGTACCCGATACGGCAAAGCGGCGCGGTCCATATTCGCGCAGCCGCACCGGGCTGCCCAACGTAAGCGAATGGCCCGCGCCGGATTGCTCTTCGGCCGGAGCAACAATCCACACATCGTCCGAAAATTGCCGCGCGATGGCCTCGAGCACTTCGAGGCCCGGGGCGTGGATGCCGTCGTCGTTGGTGAGCAGGATGCGCATCAAGCGGGCACCAGCGCAGTGATCCCACCCATGTAAGGTAGCAGCGCGGGCGGCACTTCGACCGAGCCATCTTCCTGCTGGTAATTCTCCAGCACTGCCACCAGCGTTCGCCCGACCGCGAGGCCCGAACCGTTGAGCGTGTGGACGAATTCGGTGCCTTTGCCGCCCTCGGGCCGATAGCGCGTGTTCATCCGCCGCGCCTGGAAATCCCCGCAGTTGGAGCACGAACTGATCTCGCGGTAGGCATCCTGCCCGGGCAGCCACACTTCGAGATCGTAAGTCTTGCGCGCGGTGAAACCCATGTCTCCGGCGCAGAGCAGCATTTTGCGATAAGGCAAGCCGAGCGCCTGCAGGATCGACTCTGCCGCCGCTGTCATCCGCTCGTGTTCGGCCGCACTGTCCTCGGGACGGCAAATGCTGACCAGCTCGACCTTTTCGAACTGGTGCTGGCGAATATAACCGCGGGTATCCTTGCCCGCAGCACCGGCCTCGGAGCGGAAGCACGGGGTAAGTGCAGTCATCCGGATTGGCAGGGCGCTGTCGGCGAGGATCTGCTCGCGCACTGAATTGGTCAGCGATACCTCGGCGGTGGGGATCAGCCAGCGCCTTGTAGGTGGGTTAGGCAAGGCGTGCCAAACGAGGGGAT
>JARXKR010000039.1 GCA_030271565.1 Pseudomonadota bacterium | reverse complement strand
GAGCCAACCACGCCGTGGAATGTCGACTACGCCGACAGCGAATGCCGCCTGCTCCGCACCTTCGGCAGCGGCTATAAGGCGGTGACATTGCGACTGGCGCGCGGCGGCAATACCGGGACCATCGACATGGTCGTGGCTGGTCGAGGAGTCCCCGTCCTGCCCCAACGCTTGCCGATGGAAATGAAACTCGACCCGCAAGGCCCGGCGCAACGTGTGTCCGGCTACTCGATGGCCATTCCCGGGGGAGGCGGGCGCTTTGTCCGATGGTTCGATGCCGATCTCAACCTGCTCGAGCACGCCAATGAGAACCAGATTGTGCAGTTTTCGAACAGCAAAGCCTTCTCCGTTCGGCTGAACCTGACCATGGTTCACGCCGCCTTGAAGGCACTCGACACTTGCTACTCGGATTTGCTCGCCGGCTGGGGCGCCAGTCCCGAAGACGTGGCAATCCTGATGGCGACTCAAGATGCGTCGAGCAAGGGTTCGGGTGAAGTGACTGCCCAGCGCCTCGACTTGCCCAAGCCAAAAGGGAATCCTGGGGCGTGGGCCACCACGGCGGATTATCCGACTGACGCCCTCCGTCAGGAGCAGAGCGGAAATGTAACCGTTATGCTGAAAGTCGACGCAATGGGGCTACCGACCTTTTGCGTCGTGGTTGTTAGCAGTAAAGTTGCATCGCTGGACACGGCCACTTGCAAAGTTTTGCAAAGCCGGGCGAAGTACAAGGCAGCCTTGGACGCCGCCGGAAAACCCAGACAATCGGTCAGAATTGAACGAATCCGGTGGTCGATTCCGCAGGATTGAATGGACGTCGATTAGCTTGACCGGGCCGTTTCTTGGGTAAGGATCGTCAATGCGCGCTATCGCTTTTACTTTGATTGCCGGACTGCTCGCCGCCCCATTAGCTGCGCAGGCCAAGGACCGGCCGACCATCTCCTTGCCGATGTCGGCGAAGTGGGAAATCAATTACGATACCGATTCGTGTCATCTGCTCGCCCAGTTCGGTCAAGGTGAAGACTTGCTGATCATGCGGATGACGCGGTTCGAGCCGGGCAGCCCGTTCGACCTGATGCTTTACGGCAAGATGTTCGCGACCGAGAAGACCTGGGTTCCGCTACGGCTTGGCTTTGGCGATACTGCGATGGTCGAGCGGCAGGCTGGTGCGGGCACGGCAGGCAAACTGGCCTTTGTGATTGCCATGCACATGCGGGTCGACATTGCCAAGTGGCCCAAACCGGTGGCGGACGACGAGATTACCGATGGTCCGGTTACCCCCGAAGCCGAAGCCAAGATCACCGCGATCACGGTGGCCATGCGAAACGGCAAAAACTACAGGCTCGAAACCGGCTCGCTGGCCAAACCGATGCAGGCACTGCGCGACTGCACCGACAATCTGCTGACAAGCTGGGGCTACGATCCGAAAATCCAGGCGAACCTCGGCCGCCGGGTCACGTCGATCGGGTCACCTGCTGCATGGCTGACCACCAATGACTACCCGGCAGATGCGCTCAGGGCCGGTCACAATGGCATCATCCAGTTCCGGCTGGACGTCGACGAGCGCGGCAAGGTCGCGGGATGCCATGTCCTGAGGCGCTTTAAACCCGACGATTTTGCCAAGCTCACCTGTGACCTCCTGACCAAACGCGCACATTTCGAACCGGCGCTCGACGCCGCCAACAAGCCGGTCAAATGGTACTACATAAATACGGTGCGGTTTGTGATCCCGGACTACTAGACCCGCTCATACAGCACCAATTCCTTGCCCTCGCCATCCACGTGCCGCGCATATTCCACGAACCCCAGCTGCCCCGCCAGCTTCTGCGAGACCGCGTGCTCGGCCTCGATCATGCAGGCGACCCGTTGGGGGCCATGAACCTCATCGAACCACGCCAGCACTGCGCGCATGGCTTCTCCGGCGTAGCCTTGCCGCCAATGGTCGGGATGAATGATCCAGCCGGACTCGGGGACATCATCGAGACCGTGCGCAAAGCCGCGGTACGAGCGGAATACGCCGCAGGTGCCGATGATCTGCGTCGCGCCGCGTCGCCGGATCATGCACACGCCGTAACCGTAAAACGACCAGCCTCCGGCGTTGCGCAACAGCCGGGCGAAGCTGTCGGCCCTGCTCGGGCCCCAGTTGCCGAGAAATTTCAATGTGCGCGGGTCGGTGTTGATCGCATTGAGCCCGTCGAGGTCGCCCACCTGCGGGCGCCACAGCTCAAGCCGCTCGGTGGTGAGCACCAGCTCGCTCATGTCAGCGACGTTATCACGTGGATGATCACCCCGACCAATCCGCCGACCAGCGTGCCGTTGATGCGGATGAACTGCAGGTCGCGGCCGACCGCACCTTCGATCCGCTCGGTCACGGTCTTGGCATCCCAGCGCTTGACCGTCTCGGAGACCAGCCGGACGATCTGATCGCCATAACGCGTCGCAATCCCGACCAGCGTGCGCCGCGCGAACCGGTTGACTTGGCGCTGCATCCGCGGATCGTCGCGCAAGGTGGCCCCGAGTTCGGCCAGCGCCTCACCCAGCTGCCCACCGATCTCGGTCGCAGGCGCGCGCAGCCGTTTGAGCAGCCCGGTGCGCAGCCGTTCCCAAACCCCTTGCCACCACTTCGACACCGCCGGGTTGGCGAGCAGCTCGTCTTTCATCCGCTCGACCCTGGCGCGCAGCTCGGCGTCGCTCTTGAGGTCGGTCGCGAGCTTGGCCAGACCTTCCTCGATTTTGGCGCGGAGCGGATGGTCCGGATCGACGATCACCTCGGCAAGCAATTTATAGAGTCCGTCGAGCACTGAGCTGGCGAGCGTCTCGTCCAGCCCGGTCCAGCGCAGCACGGCATTGGCGCGGCGGTGGATCAGGTCGCGGATCAGCTCCTCGTTGTCCTCGAGCGTCAATCCGGTCCAGCGCACCAAGCTGTCGATCACCGGCAGATGCCGCCGGTCGGCGATCGCGGTTTCAACCAGACTGCCGAGCAGTGGCGCAATTTCAAGCTTGCCAATTTGCCGCACCAGTCCGCCGCGAACCTGCACCCCGAGCCGTTCGGGATCGAGCGATTCGAGCACTTGCGCCAACAGCTCGGCCGCGCCGGCACGGATTCGCCCGCCGCCCCCGCCGCGCGGATCAGCCAGCCAGCTTCCCGCCGCCGCCGCGATGTTGGTGGCGTGAAGCCGCCGCGCGACGACTTGCGGGGTAAGGAAATTCTCCTGCAGGAACGCCGCCATGGTATCGGCGATGCGGTCCTTGTTTTCCGGAATGATCGCGGTGTGCGGGATCGGGATGCCGAGCGGGTGGCGGAACAGCGCGGTCACCGCGAACCAGTCGGCCAGGCCGCCGACCATCGCTGCTTCGCTGAACGCCAGCAGATAGCCCCACCCAGGGTGTGCATCCGCAAAGTGCCGGGCGAGCGCAAACAAACCCGCCATCGCCACCAGCATTCCGGTCGCGAACATCCGCATCCGGCGGGCCCGGTCGGGCGCGGGCGGCGCAGCAAGCACCGATCGCATCCGGGGGCGCAGCGCGTTCACTCGGCGGGGAAAGCCCCGGGAAGCAAACCGCGCTCAGGCTGCGCGGCAGTACCGGTTTCGTCCGCGCCACTGTTGAGCATCTTGCCGCGCAGCCACGGCCCGAGCCGTTTTTCAATCCCGTCAGCCAGGCTGAACCCGGCCGGCACGATCAGCAACGTGAGCAGCGTCGAAAGGATCAGCCCGCCGATCACCACGGTCCCCATCGGCGCGCGCCAGGCGCTGTCTCCGCCCAGCGAGATCGCGGTCGGGATCATCCCTGCAGTCATCGCCACCGTAGTCATCACGATGGGTTGCGCGCGCTTGTGTCCGGCTTCGATGATCGCGGCGAACTTGTCCGCCCCGTTCGACATTTCTTCAATCGCGAAGTCGATCAGCAGGATCGAATTTTTCGCGACGATCCCGAACAGCATCAGGATTCCGATAAACACCGGCATCGAGATCGGCTGGCCGGCGATGAGCAGCAAGATCAGCCCGCCGAGCGGGGCGAGGAACAACGAGCCCATGTTGACCAGCGGCGAGACGAAGCGGTGATACAGCAGCACCAGCACCGAGAACACCAGCAGGACCCCAGCGAGCAGCGCCTTGGCAAAATTGGTCAGCAATTCCGCCAGGATCTTGTTGTTGCCGATCGGGTCGTTCGATACGCCTGCGGGGAGCTTCTGCATCAGCGGCAACTTGTTGATCGCGGTCATCGCGTTACCCGAAAGCACGTCCGGGGCGAGATCGGCGCCGACGAACACGCGGCGGTTCTGGTTGTATCGCTGAATGCTGACCGGGCCCGAACCGAACGAGATGTCGGCCACAGTCGCCAAAGGCACCGAGCCGCCGGTCGTGGTTGGCACCGGCAGGTTCTGGATGGTCGAGATTGATCGGCGCGAATCTTCCGACAGGCGCACGCGGATCGGGATCTGGCGGTCGCTGAGCGAAAACTTGGCGGCGTTCTGGTCGATATCGCCGATCGTCGCGATGCGGATCGTCTGGCTCAGCGCCGCAGTGCTGACGCCCATGCTGGCGGCAAGCTCAAGCCGCGGCTTGATCACCACTTCGGGGCGGCGCATATCGGCGGCAATGCGCGGCGCGACCAGTTCCTTGAGCCCGCGCATTTGCTCGACCAGTTGGTTGGCGGTCTGTTCGAGCAGTTCGGAATTGCTGCCTGACAGCATGATCGAGATCGGCCGTCCCGTCCCGCTGCCGCCGCCCGGCCCGCTCATGTCTTCGAACGAAACGCGCGCGTCAGGAACGGTCTGAAGCAGGGGCGTGAGTTCGCGCTGCAGTTGCTGGCCGCTCTTCTCGCGCTTGGCCTTGAGCGTCACGAACAGCAGGGCATTGCCTTCGCGAATCTGTTCAAGCGCATGATCGACTTCGGGACGGGCCGACACGATTTCTGCCACCCGGTCGGCCACCGCCTCGGTCTGCGCCAGTGTAGTTCCTGGGACCATTTCGATGTTTAGCAAAGCAAAGTCGGAATTTGTATCGGGGAACGGCTGAAGCGGAATGACCGTAAACAGGAACCCGGTTGCGAGCAGTGAGCCAAGCCCGATCCCGACCATCCATACCCGGTGATCGTGCATCCGTGCTGTGTAGCGCTGACCCATGTAGGCATACCATTGGCCCAGCCGGCCGCGGCTTAGCCCGACCAGCAGACCCAGCACCTTGCGCACCAGCCACGACAATCCGGTCGCCGCGACCAGCGCCAGCATCAGCGTCAGCAGTTGCAGTGTTTTGGTCCAGCCAAACAGCGTGAACTTGGTCGCCGCGACCAGTTTGAACACCCCGATGAGGCCGGCCATGAAGGCCGAGATGATCAGCAGCACCGCGACCGTGCCGACCAGGTAAGTCAGCGCCGAACCGCGTACACGCACGATCCCGGCGCGTATACGCTTGGCGCGGTCAGCATCGAGCGACCAGTGCAGGACGCTGAGATATCGCTCCATCCATTTGCCTGAGGCATGTTCGGCAGTGCCATGGCTCTTGAGGAAATAGGCCGCGATCATCGGCGTGATCATTCGCGCGACGGCCAGGCTGACCAGCACCGAAATCACCACGGTCAGGCCGAAATTGCGGAAGAACTGCCCCGACACGCCGGGCATCACGCCGACCGGCAAGAACACTGCGACAATCGAGAAGGTGGTCGCGACCACTGCTAAACCGATTTCGTCGGCGGCGTCGATCGAGGCCTGGTAGGCGCTTTTGCCCATGCGCATGTGGCGCACGATGTTCTCGATCTCGACGATGGCATCATCGACCAGCACCCCCGCGACCAGCCCCAGCGCAAGCAATGACAGGTTATTGAGAGTGAACCCGAACCAGGCGTCCATCATCCAGAAAGTCGGGATTGCCGAAAGCGGGATGGCAATCGCTGCGATTACCGTCGCGCGCCAATCACGCAGGAAGAAGAACACCACGATAACCGCAAGGATCGCACCTTCGATCATCGACGAGATCGAACTTTTGTATTGCTGCTTGGTATAGTCGACCGAGCTGAACAACCGGGTAAAATGAATCCCCGGGTGGTCCTTTTTGAGCTGTTCGATCTTGGCAATCGCACCATCGTAAACCGAGACGTCGGAAGCACCGCGCGCACGCGACATGGCAAAAGTCACCACCGGCTTGCCGTTGATCTTGCCCATCGTGGTGACTTCGCCAAACGAGTCGGTGACCGTGGCAAAATCGGTCAGCTTGACCGTGCGGCCGCCGCCCAAAGGTACGTCGGTTTGCGACAACGCGTAAGCATCGGCGGCATTGCCCAGCACGCGCACCGACTGGCGTGACCCGGCGATTTCCGCCTTGCCGCCCGCCGCGTTGACATTGAGCTGGCGCAGCGCGCCGTTGACCTGGCTCGCCGAAACGCCGAGCGACTGCATCTTGGCTGGATCGAGCGTCACGCGAATCTCGCGGTTGACCCCGCCCTGACGGTCAACCGTCGCCATGCCTTCGACGGTGAGCAGTTCCTTGGCGATGGTATCGTCGATGAACCACGACAGCTGTTCGATCGTCATGTCGTCGGCCGAAACCGCGAAATAGACGATCGGCCTGGACGTGCCCCGGACCTTGAACACCTGCGGTTCGAGAATTCCGTCGGGCAGTTCGCCGCGCGCCTGGTCGACCGCGTTTTTGACCTCGGCCACCGCCTCGGTGATGTCGGTCCCGATCTTGAAGCTGACCACGGTTTGGTTGCCGCCTTCGGACGCGGTCGAACTGATCGTGTCGACCCCGTTGATCGTGCGGACTGCGGATTCGACCTTCTGGGTGATCTGCGATTCGATTTCCGACGGTGCTGCGCCCGGCTGCGAGATCGCGATGATCACTGCCGGGAATTCGATATCGGGTTGGTTCTGGACCTTCATGGTCGAGAAGCTCATGATCCCGGCGATCATCAGGCCGACGAAAATGACAATCGGCACCACCGGGTTGCGGATCGACCAGGCCGAGATGTTGCGGAAGTTCATCGTGCTGTCCTGAACTCTTGCGCTTATGGCTTGGCCGCGACGGGCTTGATCGTCTCGCCCGGGGCAAGGAACCCGCCGGCCCGCAGCACCACCCGCTCGTTGCCGGCCAGACCGCCGATGATCGCAATGCCATGATTGGTCACCAGACCAAGTTTGATATCGCGCCGCTCGACCTTGTTGTCCTTGCCGACAATATAGACATAACTGCCCTTGTTGTCCGACAGGATCGCACTTTCGGGGAGCATCGGCGCGACGATCGAGCCCGTTTTGATTTCGGCGCTGGCGAAGCCGCCCGGCGGGAGATCGGGCGCATAAGCCAGCGCGATCCGGGCAAAGCCTTGACGCGAGGCGGGATCGATCACCGGCGCGCGCTGCCACACCTGCCCGGTGTAGACGTGGGTCGAACCCACCGGGGTAACCAGCGCGGTCACGCCGGGTGCGATCTGCGCCAGATCCGACTGGCCAAGCGCGGCCTTCAGTTCCATTTCGCCGCCTTTGGCGAGGCGGAACAGCACGCCTGACCCGGCGCTGACGATCTGGCCGGGTTCAACCTTGCGTTCGAGCACCAGCCCGGCAGCCGGCGCAACGACATTAAGTCGGCGGCTTTGCGCCTGCAGCACGCCCAATTGCGCCCCCGCGACGCGGACCTGCGCAAAGGCGGCATCGCGGGTGGCGCGCAGCCGGTCGATATCGGCCTTGGAGACGAAGCCCTTGTCGACCAGCCGCAGCGAGCGGTCGAGATTGGCCTGCGCCAGATTGGCGTTGGCCTGCGCGACCTGGACTTGCGCGGCCTGGCTCGATTGCTGCTGGATCTGAACCGAACGGTCGATCACCGCCATCACCTGCCCGGCGCGGACCCACTGGCCTGGCTCGACCAGCACCGCCAGCACTTGGCCGCCTTCGCCGGCAATCCCGACCGGCAGCTCGCGCCGCGCGGCCAATGTGCCGGTCGCGGAAATCGTGCCCTCGATCGTGGTGCGGCCCGGGGTGATCACGCTGACCACCGGGGCCTGTTCCTTCTTGTCGCCCTCTTCGGCAGCCCCGGCCCCGGCGCGGTGCACCATGAACCAGATCGCGACCATGACCACCAGCAAGACCAGCGCGGCAATAATCCAGCGGCGCTTGGAGCGCCCCTCGCCCGCATCGTCGAGCAGCGGATTGTCACCCGAGAGCGAGCCCGCATCGATCCTGGATTCGAAATTCATCGCCGCCACTGCCTTCATGTGTTCGGTTGCGGCAACGCAAGCACGCGCCGACCAAGCCGCCAGGGATCGAAGCTGGGCGCTCCGACACCAGACTGTATTACTATGCTATATCACCCGCCGCAAGCCCTGATGGGTTCAGCCCCGAAGGTGTGAATTGCACGGTTGCGCAATAGACTTAGGTCCCGGGCAGGGCAATGCCGCCCTCGTCAAACGGCACAGCCGGGCCGTCAAACTGCACCGTTTGGGCAACACTCGCAGCCGCAAAGCGGGAGCGGCCGGAGCGGACTATCGTCCACCCCGGCCACCGCCTAATTCCAAAGTCGGGCCGATCAGTACTTGAGCTGGCGCTCGTAGAGGTCGCGGTAATGCTGAATGCGGGTGACGCGTAGGCCCTGCATGCCCGAGCGGTCGACCGCGCGCTGCCACGAGGCGAATTCTTCGAGCGTCAGGTTATAACGCTCGCAAACCTCGTCGATGGTCAGCAGGCCGCCGTTGACCGCCGCCACCACTTCGGCCTTGCGCCGGACCACCCAGCGGGTGGTCGAAGGCGCTGGCAGCGAATCCAGTGTAAGCGGCTCGCCAAGCGGGCCGATCACCATGGCTGGTCGGATTTTCTGGTTCTCGATCATCATTGTTCCCGGCCGCCGGCATGGACAAGTCCGGCAGTGCCAGCATCCATGCACCGCAGCGCTTTGCGATCTGTTGAATCTTTGAGGTTAACGGCGTGTGTTTGTTTCGGCCCGTCGCTTACACAAAGCGACCAGTCGAAAAAGGCACCGCCGGGGGCACATGCCTGCGAATCACCCTGGGCCAGCTCGCGCCGCAGGGCATGCGCCGAGCTCAGCCGGGCGTGCAGCCCGGACCAGTCGAGCAACAGGCCCGAAGGTGCGGATTCGCCACTGCCACCGCCGGTTTGAGTGCGGATGCGCAGGGCAGTCATGAGGTCGCTTCCCAATTCCATAAGCCGGGTTCTACCCAGACAAGGTCAATAACGGGTAAAGCCCGGATTTACCTCGCGGTCACAATGCTTACCGAATTGCCGAGGTGGTGGTCCGCATGCTTAACCGGCCGCCTTTGCCATGACGGCACGCCCCGTGTATGCGCCGCCTGC
Source organism: Pseudomonadota bacterium (assembly GCA_030271565.1). Taxonomy (GTDB): domain Bacteria; phylum Pseudomonadota; class Alphaproteobacteria; order Sphingomonadales; family Sphingomonadaceae; genus Novosphingobium. Next base: position 5,243 of record JARXKR010000039.1, on the reverse strand, counting down.
CATGGCCAGCGCAGCGCTCCTTCGTCCCGATCCGGCGGGCTTGTTCCAGCTCGAAGGCCCGCTCAGCGGACGGCGGATCGTCGTCGCGATGTCGGGCGGGGTCGATAGTTCGGTGGTTGCCGCGCTCGCCGCGCGCAGCGGGGCCGAGGTGATCGGGGTGACGCTGCAGCTCTACGATTACGGTAGCGCCGTCAAACGCAAAGGTGCCTGCTGCGCCGGCGACGACATCCGCGATGCCCGCAGCGTGGCCGACCGGCTGGGCATCGTCCACCACGTCATCGATCACGAAAGCCGGTTCCGCGACGAAGTGGTCGAACGCTTTGCCGACGATTACCTCGCCGGGCGGACCCCGATCCCGTGCATCCGCTGCAACATGGGGCCCAAATTCACTGATTTGCTGGCAATGGCACGCGAGCTCGGCGCCGATTGCCTCGCCACGGGGCATTATGTGCAGCGCGTGATCGGCCCCGCCGGGCCCGAACTGCACCGCGCCACCGACCCGGCGCGCGACCAGAGTTACTTCCTTTACGGCACGACCGAAGCCCAGCTCGATTTCCTGCGCTTCCCGCTTGGCGGCTTGCCCAAGGCGGACGTGCGCCAGATCGCCGAAGCTGAAGGGCTGCGAGTCGCGGCCAAGCCTGACAGCCAGGACATCTGTTTCGTGCCCGACGGCGACTATGCCAAGATCGTCCGCAGCGTACGGCCCGAAGGCGGCGAACCGGGTGAAATCGTCCACACTGAGACCGGCGCTGTGTTGGGCCAGCATCGCGGGATCATCCACTACACGGTGGGCCAGCGGCGCGGGCTCGAGATCGGCGGATTACCCGAACCGCTGTTCGTAACCGGGATCGATGCCGCCAAAGCGCAGGTTTTGGTCGGACCCAAACACCTGCTGGCGGTCAAATCGGCAAGGATCGCCGAGACCAACCGGATCGGGCCTATGCCCGCCGGGGAGTTGTTCGCAAAAGTTCGTTCGATGGCCAAACTGGTGCCAGTCACGCTAGAAGGCTCATTGGGCGAAGGTGCAACCTGCACACTGAACTTCACCGGGCCCGAGTTCGGAGTCGCACCCGGTCAGGCAGCGGTGATCTACGCCGGAGAGCGCGTGCTGGGTGGCGGCTGGATTGACAGCACGCAGCCTTAACAAGGCTGCGTAATCAGGCTGCGGCCGGTAAATCGCACTTGGTCGAGGCTGGGTGCGAGGGCGCACTGACCCGGCCCGATGACTTCACCCGCAACTTCGAGCGGGGTGTCGAGCGGCAGCACCAGTAACGCGCCATCGTAACGTGCGGCGACTTCCTTGCGCGGCGGGCCGTCAAGCCGGTCGAGCCGGAAGTGCGGCCCTTCGACCAGCGCGACATCGCCGCGCAGCGGGACATGGCGGCGGTCGGCCGGATCGTGCGGAGAGCCTTGCGCCACGGCAATCCCTGCATCGAGGTGCAGTTCGCGCCCGCGTCCGTAATCGTATAGCCGATAGGTAATGTCCGAGTTCTGCTGGACCTCGATCAGCGACAGCCCCGGCCCGATTGCGTGGACCGTGCCCGCCGGAATATAGAAGAAGTCGCCCGGTTTGACTGGAAACCACGCCAGCAATTGCTCGATGCTGCCGTCGAGCGCGGCCGCACGCATTGCCTCGGGCCCGATCGGAGCCTTGAATCCGATCGCCAGCGACGCGCCCGGCTCGGCACCCAGGATCAGCCAGCATTCCTCCTTGCCGCGCGAGCCGTTGGGCGCCTGAGCATCGCTCGGATGGACCTGGACCGACAGTTTCTCGCTGGTGAAGATGTATTTGACCAGCAGCGCATCGAGCGCCGCTGGGGGCGTGAACCACACCTCGCCCACCCGCTCGCCCGCCGGGCTGGCGAAGGGCGCGGGCAGACTGTCGACCCCCCAGGGCCGCTCGGACAGAGTGGTGGCGAGCAGCGCGCTCATTGGTTGGTGGCGCCGCCGAGCTTGCCGACCAGTTGCGCCCCGGCGCGGGTCGTGACCAGCACTTCGTTGCCGTCGACCACCACTACCACATCATCAAGCCCGATCACCGAGACGCGCGGCCCGTCGCTTTCGACCAATACGTTGCGGCAATCGACCAGCTCGGCCGGGCCGATCACGGTGTTGCCCGACGCGTCGCCGCCGCGCGCGGTGTGCAGCGCCTCCCAGCTGCCGATGTCCGACCAGCCCATCTGCGCGCTGACCATCGCCGCGCGCGACGTGTTCTCCATCACCGCGTAGTCGACCGATTCGCTGGCAATCTGCGCGAACTCGGCCGCGTCAGGGTGGAACTCCATGCCTTGCTCGCGCCCCTGGGCCACAGCAGCGCGGGCGTGCGCGGCGATCTCGGGACGGTGCGCGGAGAGCTCGTCGAGGAAGGTCCCGGCGCGGAAGGCGAAGATCCCGCCGTTCCAGGCATAGCCACCCCCAGCAAGGAATGCCTCGGCGCGGGCCCGGTCGGGTTTTTCGACGAAGCGCGCGACCTGGAAGCCTTCGCTGCCGATCGCCTCGCCTCGCTCGAGATAACCGAACCCGGTTTCAGGCGCGGTCGCCGCGATCCCGAACGAGACGAGCCAGCCTTGCCGGGCAAGTTCAGCAGCCGCACGGGCTGTCTGCTGAAATGCCGCGCAATCGGCGATGTGATGATCGCTCGGGCAGACCAGCATCACCGCGTCTGCGGGCAGGCGCAATGCGGCCAGCGCAATCGCCGCAGCGGTATTGCGCGCCGATGGTTCGACGATCACCCGGGCTTCGCCGTCGCCCGCGAGTTGCGCTTCGACATGGGCAAGGTGCGCCTTGCCGGTGACCACGATCGGCGCGGCAAACCCGGCATCGCGGGCGCAGCGGGCCACGGTCTGCTCGAACAGGGTCGCTTCGCCGACCAGCGGCAGGAACGGCTTGGGCTTGACCGCACGGCTGCGCGGCCACAGCCGGGTGCCGCTGCCGCCGCACAGGATTACCGGGTGGATTGCATTGTCAGTCATGCTCTGCATATCGCCCTTCATCGCGGCGATTCAACGCCCTAGCCACGCCACGGTTCCAATTGGCAGCCAAGACCCGGGCGGTAGGTCGCGGTTTCGCTGGCGATCAGCGGAAACCGTGCGGTGACGGTCTTGGCTGCAACATCTTGCGAGAGCATGACCAGTTCCATCCCCGGTTCGAAATCCTTCTTGCAATCGCTCAGTTCGCGCCCGCCAAGGTAAGTGCAAGAACAAGCAACCCGCGCGCCATAAGCCGCGCCGGTCCGCGCGTAGGCGTGCAGCGGTGCCCAGAACCACGCAAACAACAGTACGACCAGCGCGAGGCCCAGCCACAGCGCGCTGCGTCGCAGCCGCTTGCGCGGGTCGCTCGCCGGGTTGTTTGCTGCCGGGTTTAGAGTTGCCATTGCCATGCCTTTGCGCAAGGAATGCGCGCGATGTTTGCGCGCCGCCCGTCTCTTATCCTGCCGCTGCTTGCGCTGCCAGCCCTGATCGCCTGCTCGGGGCAATCTGCCGCTCCGCCGCCTCTACCGCCGCTGAGCACAGCCGCGATGAAGGCGGTGATCGACAAGCCCGGGGTGAACCGCGAGCAACTAGGCCGCAGCGTCGACGCGCTGTTTAGCCAGGAACCGACCGCCGAAACCCGCGCGCTGATCGTGCTGCACGGCGGCAAGATTGTCGCCGAGCGCTTTGCCCCCGGCTATCACGAAAACACCCGGTTCGTCAGCTGGTCGATGGCCAAGACGGTTACCGGCGTGATGATCGGAATGCTGGTCGCCGACGGGCGCTTGCGGCTCGACGAGGGCGTGCCGATCCCGGCGTGGCAGCGCCCGGGCGATCCGCGCGGCGAAATTACCTTGCGCGAGCTGCTGCAGATGCATTCGGGGCTGAGGCACGCCGAGGAGTCCAGCCCGCCTTACGAAGCCGATACCGTACGGATGCTGTTTCTCGACGGGCGCGACAACATGGCCGCCTATGCCGAAGCCCAGCCGCTCGAGGCCGAACCGGGTTCGAAGTGGGAATATTCCTCGGCCACCACAGTGATCCTGGCCGATCTTGCGGCGCGGGCGCTGACCACCAGCGCCGATCCGGGCGAGCGCGCGCATGTCGTCGGCGAATATCTGCGGACCCGGCTGTTCGAACCGCTCGGCATGAAGAGCATGGTGCCCGAATACGACCTTGCCGGAACGCTGATCGGTGGCAGCCTGATCCACGGCACTGCGCGCGACTGGGCCCGGTTCGGCGAATTCATGCGTGAACGCGGAGCCATAAAGGGCGCGCAGCTGGTGCCGGTGGCGTGGATCGATTTCATGACCACATCCTCGCCGCACAATCCTGGTTATGGCGCGCAGGTCTGGCTCAATCGAGCCCCGGCAGGCGAAGCGGCAATGTGGCCCGGCCTGCCCGGCAGCGTGTTTTCCTTGAACGGCCATCTCGGCCAGTTCGTCGTGGTGTCGCGCGGCAATGGGGTCACCGTGGTCCGGCTGGGCAAGACCAATGAGGGGCAGCACGAACCCGTCCGCCGTGCTATCGCGCGGATAATCCAGCTCTTTCCGAAAGATGTAGTGCCGTGAGCAAGACCGCATTGATTACCGGGGTAACCGGGCAGGACGGCGCTTACCTCGCCCGCCTGCTGCTCGAAAAGGGCTACCGCGTCCACGGCATCAAGCGCCGCTCGAGCTCGTTCAATACCGGGCGGATCGACGATATCTATGAAGACCCGCACGTCCCCGCGCCGCAGCTGACGCTGCATTACGGCGATCTGACCGATGCAACCAACCTGATCCGGATCGTCCAGGAAGTGCAGCCCGACGAGATCTACAACCTTGCCGCACAAAGCCACGTCGCGGTCAGTTTCGAAACCGCCGAATACACCGCCAACTCGGACGGGATCGGCACCTTGCGGCTGCTCGAGGCGATCCGCATCCTCAAGCTCGAGGACAAGTGCCGGTTCTATCAGGCCTCGACCAGCGAGCTTTACGGGCTGGTCCAGGAAGTGCCGCAACGTGAGACCACCCCGTTCTATCCGCGCAGCCCTTATGCCGCAGCCAAGCTTTATGCCTACTGGATCACGGTCAACTACCGCGAAGCTTACGGCATGCACACCTCGAACGGGATCCTGTTCAACCACGAAAGCCCGCTGCGCGGCGAGACTTTCGTGACCCGCAAGATCACCCGCGCCGCAGCGGCGATCTCGCTCGGGCGGCAGGAGGTGCTCTACCTCGGCAACCTCGACGCGCAGCGCGACTGGGGCCACGCCCGCGAATATGTCGAAGG
>JARXKR010000248.1 GCA_030271565.1 Pseudomonadota bacterium | reverse complement strand
GCCGGGCTGTTCCTCGGCTTCCAGTACCCGGTCGAAATCCCCGGCGTGTCGTTCGTCCAGTTCCTGCGCGAAAGCCTCAATGCGCAGCGCCGCGCGCGCGGGGAAGCGCCGCTGTCGGGCGGGGAATTCCTCAAGCTCGCACGCGAAAAGGCAGCCTTGCTCAAGCTCGACATGGACATGCTCAAGCGCCCGGTGAACGTCGGTTTTTCAGGCGGCGAGAAGAAGCGCGCCGAGATGGTCCAGATGGGTATCCTCGACCCGAGCTTTGCGGTGCTCGATGAGACTGACAGCGGGCTCGATATCGACGCGCTGCGCGTGGTCGGCGAAGGGATCAACGCGGTGATGCGCCGCCCGGACAAGGGCGTGCTGCTGATCACCCATTACCAGCGCCTGCTCGATTACGTGAAGCCCGATTTCGTCCACGTGCTGGCGGGCGGCCGGATCGTCAAAACTGGCGGGGCCGAACTTGCGCATCAGCTTGAGAGCGAAGGCTACGAGGCGGTCACCGCGTGATCCTCGCGCTTGCCTTGCTCGCCGCTGCGCCTGCGGAAGTGCCGCCAGAAGTGCCGCCGCAGCACGATATCGTGGTGCTCAGCAAAAAGCTCGAGGCAGTGCGGTTTCGCTGGAACGCGCACGACGATCACGGCGTCTGGCGGATGACCGTCTGCGACATCGTTCGCAGCAGCGGCGACCGCGATGTCGATGCGATCACCTGCCGCGCCACCGAAGCTTGTCTGCCCACGCTCGACCACATTCGCCGCCAGCGCCGCGGCCTGTTCGATACCTGCCTGACCGATACCCGCCGGCGGATGATCACAGAACTGTTCGACGCCCGCGCCTTGGCCATGGCCGAAGCGGGACCGAGCCAATGACCGCGCTGGCGTTCCCCACTCGCAAGGACGAAGCGTTCCGCTACGCCGACCTCGCCGCGCTGGCCCCGTTATGGCCGGTGGCGGTCGAGACGATTGCGGTCGCGGCGGGGGAATCCAGGACTGTGTCCATAGTGTCCACCGGGAACGCGGACACGGTGCGCGAATTGGCGATTAGCTTGGGCGCAGGCGCGTCGTTCGACCTCCGCGTGCTCAGCGTCGGGGCGGGCTACTCCCGCATTTCGGTCCGCGCCGAACTGGCCGACCGGGCCAGCTTTATTCTTGGCGCGGCGCAGCTTGGTTCGGGCGCGCAAGTGCTCGAAGTGGTCAGCGAGGTCACCCATCTGGGCCGCGATGCCAGCAGCCGCCAGATTGTGCGCTCGGTCGCGGGCGGCGGGGCGAGCGTCAACTATCTCGGCAAGGTCTCGGTCGCACGCGGCGCTGACGGCACCGACGGGTCGCAGTCGGTCCGGGCAATGCTGCTCGACCGGCAGAGCAGCGCCAACGCCAAACCCGAACTCGAAATCTTCGCCGACGACGTGAAGTGCGCACACGGCTGCGCGGTGGGCGAACTCGACAAGCAAGCGCTGTTCTACATGGCCTCACGCGGGCTTCCGCCCGAAACCGCAAAGCGGTTGATGCTGCAGGCGTTCGTGGCCGAGGCTTTTGTCGGCGCGGAAGACGAGGACCAACTCCTCGCCGCTGCCTTAGCTGCGCTGGAGGCAATGCTGTGACATCCCACAGCCCAGAACTGCGTCCCCGCGAAGGCGGGGACCTCAGGCCCGACAGCATCGCCTCGCCGCCTGAGGCCCCCGCCTTCGCGGGGGCGCACGCTCGCGCTCGTGATTTCCCCGGCCTTGCCGGCGGCTGGCATTACCTCGATACCGCTGCCACCGCGCAGAAGCCGCAAGTGGTGATCGACGCCGTGGCGCGCGCGCTGGGCACCGATTACGCCACCGTCCACCGCGGGGTCTATGCCCGCTCGGCTGACATGACGCTGGCTTACGAAGCGGCGCGCGGGCGGGTTGCCAGCTTTATCGGCGGCCAATCCGACGAAATCGTCTTCACTCGCGGCGCGACCGAGGCGATCAACTTGGTGGCCTACAGCCTGTGCTCGGGCGAACAACCCATCGTGCCCAGGGGCGCACGGGTGATGCTGAGCCAGCTTGAGCACCATTCGAACATCGTGCCGTGGCAGCTGGCGGGCTACCAGATCGACGTCTGCCCGCTGACCGCCGACGGACAGATCGACCTCGACTGGCTGGCCGCCAACCTGACCTCCGAGCACAAGCTGGTCGCGCTGGCGCATGTTTCCAACGTGCTTGGCTCGGTTCTTGATGGCGCGCGTCTGAGCGAGATCGCCCGCAAGTTTGGCGCACTGGTTCTGCTCGATGGCTGCCAGGCCGCGGCGCGGCTGCCGGTCGATGTGGCCGCGCTGGGCTGCGATTTCTACACCTTCTCAGGACACAAACTCTACGGCCCGACCGGGGTCGGCGTGCTGTGGGGCAAGGCCGGGCTGCTGAGCCGAATGCCGCCGTGGCAAGGCGGCGGGTCGATGATCGACCGGGTGACTTTCGCCCAGACCACCTATGCCCCCGCGCCGACCCGGTTCGAGGCCGGGACCCCCGCGATCGCCGAAGTGCTCGGGCTGCATGCTGCGATCGACTATGTCGCGGCGGCCGGGTTGGAGCATATTCGCGCTCATGAGGCGGCGCTGGTGAGCGAACTTCGCGAAGCGCTGCGCCGCCGCAACGATGTCACGTTGTTCGGGCCAGAGGACAGCGCCGGGATCGTCAGTTTTGCGCT
>JARXKR010000247.1 GCA_030271565.1 Pseudomonadota bacterium | reverse complement strand
TACGGGCGCGGGGCGAGCCGCTATGACGAGAACAAGCGCGCGGTCACCGAAAAGTACATGGGCCCGCTGATCAAGACCGCGATGACCCGCTGCATCCACTGCACCCGCTGCGTCCGCTTCTCCGAGGAAGTGGCCGGGGTGGACGAAATCGGCGCGCTTTATCGCGGTGAGAACATGCAGATCACCACTTACCTCGAGCGCGCGGCCAAGCATGAACTGTCGGCCAATGTGATCGACCTGTGCCCGGTCGGCGCGCTGACCTCGCGGCCCTACGCCTTCGAAGCGCGGCCGTGGGAATTGAAGAAAACACTGAGCATCGACGTGTCCGATGCGGTCGGCGCGAACATCCGGCTCGACAGCCGGGGGCGCGAGGTGCTGCGCATCCTGCCAAGGCTCAACGACGACGTGAATGAGGAGTGGCTGTCCGACAAGGGCCGCTATCAGGTCGATGGGCTGACCCGCCGCCGGCTCGATCAGCCGTGGCTTCGGCGCGATGGCAAGCTGATTGCAGCGACCTGGGACGAGGCGTTTGCGGCGATTGCCAAGGTCAATCCCGGCAAGTCGGTAGCGGTGATCGCGGGCGACATGACCGACTGCGAGACGATGTTCGCGGCCAAGGCATTGGCAGGGGCGCTGGGTTCGACGATGCTCGAAGGCCGCCAGACCGGGCTGGATTACGATTGCTCCAGTCTGGCAGCGGTCAACTTCAATTCGACCTTCAACGGCATCGAGACCGCCGATGCGATCCTGATCGTGGGCAGCCACGTCCGCTGGGAAGCCGCGCTGCTCAACGCGCGGTTGCGCAAGGCGGTCAAGCATGGGGCCAAGGTATTCGTGGTCGGGCCCGAATGGGAAACGACCTATCCCGCGACCTTCCTCGGCAATGATCTGGCCGTGCTTGGCAAGCTGCCCCAGGACGCAGCCGATGCCTTTGCCAAGGCGGAGCGTCCTGCGCTCATCTTGGGCGGGGCAGGTCTGGCGAAGGGGGCGCTAGGTCCCGCGTTGCAGCTTTGTGCAAGTTTGAACCTGGTTCGTGAAAACTGGAATGGATTCAATGTCTTGCACATGGCAGCGAGCCGGATGGGTGGATTGATGCTCGGTTATGCGCAACCGGGCGGGATCGCCGATGTGGTGAAAGCCAGGCCAAAACTGCTCATTTCGCTCGGCGCGGACGAGCTCGATTACACGAAATTCGCTGACTCCATAGTGGTTTACATCGGCCACCATGGTGACAAGGGGGCTCACGCCGCGGACGTGATCCTGCCCGCCGCCGCCTGGACCGAGAAGGCCGGAACATGGGTCAACACCGAGGGCCGGGTCCAATTCGCCGATCAGGCGGTTTTTGCCCCCGGCGATGCGCGCGAAGACTGGACGATCTTGCGGGCCTTGGCCGACGCGCTCAAGGTTTCGGTCGGGTTTGACAGTTTCGAGCAATTGCGCGCTGCAATGATCGCGGCGGTACCGGCGCTGGGCCGCGAAGGTCTGGCCGATTATGGCGCTTTGCCGAAGGGCAAGGGCGGCGCGAGCGGCACTATCGATGCCTATCCGATTCTGGACTTCTACCTGACCAACCCGATCGCCCGCGCCAGCGTGACGATGCAGCGCTGCTCGGCCGAACTGCTCCACGGGCAAGATTTCGCGGAGGCGGCGGAATGAGCGGCATTCCTAAGATCCTCCCCTCTTGGGGGAGGTGGCAGCGCGAAGCGCTGACGGTGGGGGCCTGTGGCAGGGGACGTGCCCCCTCCGCCTCACTGCGTTCGGCACCTCCCCCAATGGGGGAGGATCTAGCATGACCGCCTTATTCCAAACCTGGGGCCTGACCTACGAATGGGCCTGGTTCTCCGCCACCATCGCCGGCATCCTGCTGATCGCCCTCCCGCTGCTGCTCAGCGTGGCGATGATCATCTATGCCGACCGCAAGATCTGGGCGGCGATGGCGCTTCGGCGCGGGCCGAACGTGGTCGGGCCGTGGGGCTTGCTGCAAAGCTTTGCCGACGGGCTCAAGGTGTTCCTGCAGGAAACCATCGTCCCCAGCGCGGCCAACAAGGGCTTGTTCCTGATCGCGCCGATCATCACCTTTACCGTCGCCCTGATGGCCTGGGCGGTGATCCCGTTCAATTCGGGCGCGATCCTGGCCAATATCAACGTCGGGCTGCTCTACATCCTCGCGGTGTCGTCGCTCGGGGTTTACGGCACGGTGATCGCGGGCTGGTCGTCGAATTCGAAGTACCCGTTCTTCAGCGCGATGCGCGCAAGCGCCCAGATGATCTCCTACGAAGTCTCGATCGGGTTCATCCTGATCTGCGTGGTGATGTGGGCCGGCACCTTCAACATGGACGGCATCGTCCAGGCGCAGAAGCATCACGTCTGGATATTGAACGGCTTCGTGTTCAACCCGCTGCTGTTCCCGATGTGGGTGATGTTCCTGATCAGCGGCATGGCCGAAACCGGCCGCGCGCCGTTCGATCTGACCGAGGCCGAGAGCGAGCTCGTCGCCGGGTACCAGACCGAATACAGCTCGATGAGCTTCGCGCTCTACTGGCTCGGCGAATATGCCAACGTGCTGCTGATGTGCGCGCTCAACGCGGTACTGTTTTTCGGCGGTTACCTGCCCCCGATAGACTGGGCGCCGCTGTACTGGATCCCGGGCTGGATCTGGCTGTTCGCCAAGATCCTGTT
>JARXKR010000246.1 GCA_030271565.1 Pseudomonadota bacterium | reverse complement strand
TGTCGCGCCGCCGTTGCTGCGGTGCGCGCTAGAACCCATATTCCCAGTCGTCCGCCCCGCCCCGCCGGAGCGTCGCGCCGCAGACCGTGTTGAACCGATGTCCGAAGTCCTTACCCCGTTTGCAAATCTGCCCGAACCACTGGCCGCAGCGCTGGCCGAACGCGGCTATGCCGTGCCCACTTCGGTGCAGGCTGCGGTGCTCGAACCAGAAGCGCTCGGCCGCGACATGATCGTTTCGGCGCAGACCGGTTCGGGCAAGACCGTCGCTTTCGGGATCGCCATGCTGCGCGAATTGCTGGCCGACGGCGCGACTTTGCCCGTGGCCAAAGCGCCGCTCGCACTGGTGATCGCGCCGACCCGCGAACTGGCTTTGCAGGTCAGCCGCGAACTCGAATGGCTGTGCGCCAAGGCCAATGCCCGGATTGCCACTTGCGTGGGCGGGATGGACCCGAGCAAGGAACGCCGCGCGCTGCACCACGGCGCCCACATCGTGGTCGGCACGCCGGGACGGCTGCGCGATCATCTTGAACGCGGCGCGCTCGACCTGTCGCAGCTGGCCTACATCGTGCTCGACGAGGCCGACGAGATGCTCGACATGGGCTTCCGTGACGATCTGGAGCAGATCCTCGACGGCACACCCGACACCCGCCGCACGCTGATGTTCTCGGCCACCATGCCGCGTCCGATTGCCGCTTTAGCCCAGCGCTATCAGCACAATGCGCTGCGCATTTCGACCGTTGGCGATGATCGCGGCCACGGCGATATCGACTACCAGACTGTTGCTGTTTCGCCCTCGGACATCGAAAATGCGGTGGTCAACCTGCTGCGGTTCCACGAGGCCGAGACAGCGATGCTGTTCTGCGCGACCCGCGACAATGTCCGGCATTTGCACGCCACGCTGGTCGAGCGCGGGTTCGCCGCAGTCGCCTTGTCGGGCGAGCACAGCCAGAATGAACGCAATTACGCGCTGCAGGCACTGCGCGATGGCCGCGCGCGGGTCTGCGTCGCCACCGACGTCGCCGCGCGCGGGATCGACGTCGCCTCCTTGAGCCTGGTGGTCCATGTCGAAGTGCCGCGCGATGCTGAAACGCTGCAGCACCGCTCGGGCCGCACCGGACGCGCTGGACGCAAGGGCACGGCGGTGATCATCGTCCCCTACCCGCGCCGCCGCCGGGTCGAAGAAATGCTCCGCCGTGCGCGGATCAACGCGACTGCAGCCGAAGTGCCGAGCGCCGAAATGATCCGCGAGCGCGATCGCCAGCGGATGTTCGAAGCCTTGCTCGAACCGGTCGAGGGCACTGAGGAAGAACTCGAACTAGCGCAGCGCCTGCTCGATCAGCGCGGGGCGCTCGAACTGGCAGTCGCGCTGGTTCGCCACCACAGCAAATCGATGCCCGAGCCAGAGGAACTGATCGACCTGTCGCAGCGCAGTGCCGATCCGCGCGCCGACAAGTCGCACCACCGCGAGGGGTTCGACGACACGGTGTGGTTCCGGATGGACATCGGCCGCCGCCAGAACGCCGATCCGCGCTGGATCCTGCCGTTGCTGTGCCGCCGCGGCCACATCACCCGTAACGAGATCGGCGCGATCCGGATTGCCGCCAACGAGACCTTCTTCCAGGTCCCGCGCGCGATCGAGGCCAAGGTGCGCGAAGCCCTGCAGCGGACGCTGACCGAAGGCGCCGAGGATGAGAGCGGCATCCGCATCGAGCCCTCACCCGACGGCGGCCAGCAAGGCGGTGGGCACGCGGAGCGTCAGCCAGCCCGGCAATCCGCGCGTGCTCCGGTCCGCCGGTCAGAGCCACGGCCTCCGGTTCAGCAGCGCGACGAACAGCCAAGCCAGGCGCCAAGCCCGGCACCCAGCAAGCCGGCCAAGCAGCCATACAAGAAACCCTACGAGCAATCGGCGAAACCCGAAGCACGCAAGCAGCTTGGTGTAGCGCCGGGTTCGGCACCGCGGACCGACCGCAAGCCCCCACGCGCCGGGCGTCCCGGCAAGCCGCCGTTCAAGCCGGGCGGCCCAAAAGCAACGGGCGCGAACCGTAAAGGTCCGCGCCCACGTTAGCTTCTCGAAATCACCGCAGGTTTTGGCCTGCGGTGACCAAACGGCTTAAGCCGCTTCGAGGTTCACAGCCGAGGTCTTGCCGCGCTGGTCGGTTTCCAGCTCGTACTTGACGCGCTGGTCCTTATTGAGCGTCGACATGCCCGAACGCTCGACAGCGCTGATGTGGACGAAGTTGTCCGGAGCGCCATCATCGGGAGCGATAAAGCCATAACCCTTGTCGGTATTGAAGAATTTTACGGTGCCTACTGGCATGATCTGTTCCTTTCACGGATTTCAGAATGATCCGCAGGCACTGTGCCTACGGAGCAGAAGTCGTGAAGAAAGAGAGAATAGGCGCAGGCGCCGAAAGTCCCGTCTCAAGCGACGTAGCGCGGCCCCTATAGGCCTTCAGCGGCGCAATAGCAAGGCGGCAACGCGTCTGTTTGGAACGTAGGGCAGCCATCGACCGTTAGGCATGCAGCGAGACTGCATCGGCGAATGCGTTTGGGCTCGCAAGCCAAGGATATGCCAATGCCCGCCCGTACTTCAAAGAAGCCTCGCGCAAAAGCTGTGCCAGGGTCCAAGTCCGAGCTTGCAGATGTGGTCCGGGATGCGGCGGCAGAAACCTCGGCCGCTTC
>JARXKR010000245.1 GCA_030271565.1 Pseudomonadota bacterium | reverse complement strand
TGACCCTCCAGCTCGAACAGTCCCCCACCACCGGCGACGAAGTCATCTCCAACTACACGATCAATTTCGGCCCGCAGCATCCGGCCGCGCACGGCGTGCTGCGGATGGTGATGGAGCTCGATGGCGAGATTATCGAGCGGATCGATCCGCATGTCGGCCTGCTCCACCGCGGCACCGAAAAGCTGATTGAGCACAAGACCTACCTGCAGGCGCTGCCCTATTTCGACCGGCTCGACTATTGCTCGCCGCTGGCGATGGAGCACTCCTATGTGCTGGCGATCGAGAAGCTGCTCAACCTCGAAGTGCCGATCCGCGGGCAATACCTGCGGGTGCTGTTCGCCGAGCTGACCCGCATCTGCAACCACATGCTCAACCTGGGCAGCCACGTGATGGACGTCGGCGCGATGACGCCGAACCTGTGGATGTTCGAAGTGCGCGAGGATTGCCTCAACTTCTTCGAACGCGCGAGCGGCGCACGGATGCACGCCGCCTGGTTCCGCCCCGGCGGGGTCCATCAGGACGTGCCCGAAAAGCTGCTGGTCGATATCGGCGAATGGCTCGATGGCCGCCTGCCGCGCCTGTTCGAAGACGCGATGAGCCTGGTGGTCGACAACCGCATCTTCAAACAGCGCAACGTCGATATCGCGGTGGTCAGCAAGGCCGATGCGCTCGCCTGGGGCTTTTCCGGCCCGATGATCCGCGGCGCGGGCATCCCGTGGGATCTGCGCAAGAGCCAGCCTTACGATGTTTATGACCGGATGAATTTCGAGATTCCGGTCGGGACCAATTCGGATTGCTACGACCGGTTCATGGTCCGGGTCGAGGAAGTGCGCCAGTCGGCCAAAATCATGAAGCAGTGCCTCGCCGAAATGCCTTCGGGCCCGGTGTGCAGCCAGGACCGCAAGGTCACCCCGCCGGGGCGCGCCGAGATGAAGCAGTCGATGGAGAGCCTGATCCACCACTTCAAGCTCTACACCGAAGGCTTCCACGTCCCCGCCGGCGAAGTCTATGTCGCGACCGAAAGCCCCAAGGGCGAATTCGGCGTTTACCTCGTCTCGGACGGATCGAACAAACCCTACCGCTGCAAGATCCGCCCGACCGCGTTCAGCCACCTGCAGGCGATGGACTTCATGGCCAAGGGCCACATGCTGCCCGACGTGACCGCGATCATCGGCGCGATCGATGTGGTGTTTGGGGAGTGTGACCGGTGAGGATCGACGAACCGCTGCCAAAGGCTGGCATTTTTTACCTTTTTGTCGGTTTGCCGATCGGCATTGCCAGCATCATGGCGATTGCTGCGGTTTTCATTTCACGCTCGTTGGGAAATGAGACGCTGCCCGGGGAACTTGTGCCTCTCGCCGTTTCTTTCATGCTGTTTTCATTGGGACTTCGTGCATTGCTGAGCTGCATTGACTGGGTTGAGGCGCGAAAGGCCAAGTCCAATGGCTGACCGTCAACTCGCCCCCGACACTCCCGAACTGCGCGCCCTCTGGGGTTCGTTTGCATGGACCAAGGACAACGCCGCCAAAGCCAAGGTCATCGTCGCGCGCTATCCTGATGGGCGGCAGCGTTCGGCGGTGATGCCGCTGCTCGATCTCGCCCAGCGGCAGGTCGGCGCGGAGACCGATACGCAGGGCTGGCTGCCGATCCCGGTGATGGAATATGTCGCCAAAGAGCTCGACATGCCCGCGATCCGCGTGGTCGAGGTCGCGACCTTCTATTTCATGTACAACCTGGTCCCGGTCGGCAAATTCCACGTCCAGGTCTGCGGCACCACGCCGTGCATGCTGCGCGGCTCGGACGATATCATGGCCGCCTGCAAGAAGCGCGGGATGAGCATCGGCCACGTCAGCGCCGATGGCCTGTGGACGCTGACCGAAGTCGAATGCATGGGCAACTGCGCCACCGCGCCGATGGTCCAGATCAACGATGGCAATTACGAAGACCTGACCGTGGAGCGGCTCGACGCGGTGCTCGATGCGCTGGCCGCCGGCGGCTCGCCCAAGGAAGGCACGCAAGAGCCCGGCCGCCACACCAGCGAGCCCAGCGGCGGGCCGACTTCGCTCAAGGAAATGGTCACGGCCAATCACGATTACCGGGGGGAATGGTGATGGGTATGTCGCGCGACCTGACCCCCTCTCCCCGCGGGGGAGAGGGTTGGGGTGTGGGGGGCCTGTTGCTGCGTTCACGCACCGCCGTAAACCCATATCCAACTTCGCCTAGCGCCTTGCAGGCGCAAGGCTGCGTATCCTTTTCCCTCCAGGGAAAAGGGAGGGCGGGAAAATGAGTCTTCAGGACAAAGACCGCATTTTCACCAACCTCTACGGCTACCAGCCGTGGACGCTGGCGGCGGCGCGCAAGCGGGGCGATTGGGACGATACCAAGGCGCTGATGGCGCGCGGGCAGGATGCGATCATCGATGAGATGAAGGCGAGCGGCTTGCGCGGGCGCGGCGGGGCGGGGTTCCCGACCGGGCTCAAGTGGTCGTTCATGCCCAAGGAACCGAAGGACGGCCGCCCGAGCTTCCTGGTCATCAACGCCGACGAGAGCGAGCCAGGTTCCTGCAAGGACCGCGAGATCATCCGCCACGATCCGCACAAGCTGATCGAAGGCGCGCTGGTCGCGGGCTATGCGATGCGCGCGCGCGCCGCCTATATCTACATCCGCGGCGAATATATCCGCGAGGC
>JARXKR010000038.1:11540-14577 GCA_030271565.1 Pseudomonadota bacterium | reverse complement strand
CTTGATGGGCGTGGCAGCGTGAAGCGCGGCTTACGGCACGCGGTAAAGCCGAATTAAGCAGTTTTGTGGGGAGATGCGGCACGGCCAATGCACAAACCGGCACAAGTCTGCAACAAGATGACACAGACCGGCAAAGAGACGGCACAGCGATGGCACCAATATTACAGATTATATAGCACATACAATGGCTTGTGCATCATCTTGCCGGTTTCCGGACGCTTGCAATCTGGCAGCGCGGCAAAGCTCGGCGGCAAGCCCTTTCATAGCATCCTGACGACCTGTAGGAAACCGGCGGGCGTCAGGCGTGCAAGTCGGCCCATTCGGGGTGGCGCTTGAACGCGGCAGCAACATAGCTGCATTGCGGATCGATCTTGAAATGTTGCGCGCGGGCATCGGCGATCAGCGCCTCGACCAGCTTGCCCGCGATCCCGCGCCCGCCGATTTCGGGCGGGACCAAGGTATGTTCGGCCGCGCGAACCCCGTCATGTTCGGTCCAGGTCAACCGCCCGATCGCGCTGCTTCCTGGCACCGCCGCATGATACTCGCCGCTGCTGCCCGACCCGCGCCGGGTGATCGTGACTTCGTCCATGCCGCTCTCCTGTGCTTGACGCGGCGCGCGACCGCTTTCATGCAACATGGCGATGCAATTCCTTTCCGACAATGCCGCCGCGGTTCATCCCGCCGTGTGGGACGCGCTGCGCAGCGCCGATGCGGCGCAGCCGCCTTACGATAACGATGATCTGAGCCTTGAGCTCGACTCAGCGTTCGGGGCGCTGTTCGAACGGTCCTGCGCGGTGCTGTGGGTTGCCACCGGGACTGCGGCCAACTGCCTCGCGCTGGCCACCATGGTGCCGCCGCACGGCGGGGTGATCTGCCACCGCGAAGCGCACATCGAGACCGACGAATGCGGTGCCCCCGGGTTCTATACCCACGGGGCCAAGCTCATCCTTGCTGAAGGCGAGGGCGCCAAACTTACTCCGGCCAGCATCGATGCGGCGATCGCTGCGATCCGTAAGGACGTCCACCAAGTCCAACCGCATGCTGTTTCGGTCACCCAGGCGAGCGAATATGGCCGCGCGTACCAACCGGCAGAGATGGCGAAAATTGCGGCGAGCGCAGCGCAGCACGGCCTCAAGCTGCACGTCGATGGGGCAAGATTCGCCAATGCGGTGGCGTTCCTCGGCTGCACCCCGTGGGAGGCGTGCCATGGCGCAAGCGCGCTGTCGTTCGGTTGCGTCAAGAACGGCGCGATGAGCGCGGAGGCGCTGGTCTTTTTCGATCTCGAGCTCGCCGATCTGGCGCGGCTCCGGCGCAAGCGGGCCGGGCATTTGCAATCGAAAGGCCGCTTCCTTGCCGCACAAATCCTCGCGATGCTGGACAACGATTTGTGGCTGACAAATGCCCGCGCCGCCAACGCCGCCGCACAGGAACTGGCCGTGGTCGCTTCGGGCCGCTTGATCCACCCGGTCCAAGCCAACGAGCTGTTCCTCGCCACCTCGGCCCCCGAGCGTGAGCGGCTCCGCGCGCAGGGTTTCAGCTTCTACGACTGGGGCGAAGGCGCGGCGCGGCTGATCACATCGTGGAACACCGATCCGGCGCACAGCGCAGCGCTCGCGCAGGCGATCCGCGCCTTATGAGCCAGACCAATGCCGGGCCAGCGCAGGCCCGCAACATTGCCGCCTTCGTCTTGCTCACGCTGATCTGGGGTTCGACCTGGCTGGTCATCAAGGACCAGATCAGCGCGGTGCCGGTCGGTTGGACCGTCACCTGGCGGTTTGCTTTGGCAGCAGTGGGCATGTTCGCACTGGCGCTGGTCCGGCGCGATTCGTTGATGCTGTCGCGGTCAGCATTTGGGCTCGCGGCGGTTACCGGGACGTTCCAGTTCGCCGGGAATTTCCAGCTGGTCTATCGCTCGGAGCACTATCTGACCTCGGGGCTGGTCGCGGTATTCTTTGCGCTGCTGCTCGTTCCCAACGCGGTGTTCGCCCGCATTTTCGTCGGCACCCCGGTTACCCGGCGGTTCCTCGGCGGCAGCGCGGTGGCACTGGCGGGCATCGGCTTGCTGTTCCTGCATGAATACCGGATCGCGGCGGCGGGCAGCAGCGGGGTCGTAACCGGGATCGTGCTGGTTACGCTCGCCTTGCTCTCCGCGTCAGTCTCGAACGTGATGCTTGCCACCGATCTTGCCCGGCGGCAGGCGATAATCCCCTTCCTCGCGTGGTCGATGCTGTTCGGCGCGATTGCCAATGCGCTGTTCGCCTGGACCATCAACGGTGCGCCGCAGTTCGATTCGCGGCCCGAATACCTGGCGGGGATTGCCTATCTTGCGATCATCGGCACGGTGATTACGTTCCCGCTCTACACCGGGCTGATCCGCAGCTGGGGACCCGGCAAAGCCGCCTATAACGGCGTGGCGGTGCCGGTGGTGGCGATGGGGCTGTCAACGCTGTTCGAAGGCTACCGCTGGGGCGGTCTGGCGATTGCCGGGGCAATGCTGGCGATGACCGGGCTGCTGATCGCGTTATCGGGTCGCCGCTAAGGCTGCCAGCCCCTCGCGGTAAGTCGGGAAGCGCAGTTTCCACCCCAGTACGCGCTTGGCTTTGCCGTTCGCGACGCGGCGGTTCTCGTCATAGAACGCGCGGGCCTGCGGGCTGAGTTTTGCCTCCTTGAGCGAGAGTAAGGGCGGCAGCGCACAGCCCAGCAGCGCGCAGGCCGTTTCGATCACGGCGTTCTGGCTGGCGGGCAGATCGTCGGCCAGGTTGTACGCACCCGCCGCTGCATCGAGCGCCAGCAGCGCGCCGCTGACAATGTCATCGACATGCACCCGGCTGAACACCTGTCCCGGCAAGTCGATCCGCTGCGCCCGGCCTGCGCGCACGCGGTCGAGCGCCGAGCGGCCCGGTCCGTAAATGCCCGGCAGGCGTAGCACCCGCGCCCCGTGCGCCAGCCACGCCGCATCGGCCTCGCTGCGCGCGCCGCGCCGCCCGGTGCCGGTGGGGGCGGTTTCGTCGACCCAGGCCCCGCCGCAATCGCCGTA
>JARXKR010000038.1:0-11440 GCA_030271565.1 Pseudomonadota bacterium | reverse complement strand
TGCGGCTTGGGGCCTTCCGGGACCATCGGCGGCGGGGTCACCATCTGCGCGTCGGGCACATGGTCCTTCTTCCACTGCATCGACATCCGCACCCGGGTCGCGCCCGAAGGATGGTCGAAGAACAGCGCCTCTTCGATCGGGCCGGGTTCGATCTTGCGGTATTCGCTAAGCTTCATCGCGACCGAGGCAAA
This sequence comes from Pseudomonadota bacterium, assembly GCA_030271565.1. Classification (GTDB taxonomy): domain Bacteria; phylum Pseudomonadota; class Alphaproteobacteria; order Sphingomonadales; family Sphingomonadaceae; genus Novosphingobium. Next base: position 11,249 of record JARXKR010000038.1, on the reverse strand, counting down.
GCCGTCCGGCTCCTGCGCCACATCGAGCCCGAAGGCGTCGGCCTGGCTCTCGTCGACCCGGATCATGGTGTTGGTCAGCGGGGTCGCAAGCAAGCCGAACAGTGCGAACAAGATCCCCAGCACCGGCAGCGAAGCGGGATCGGCAACGTCGCGCACCCCCCAGCTTGTTCCGAAACGGGCAATCAGGCGCGGGGCGATGCGCGAGACCAGGAACAACGCGAGCGCGGCCAGGCAGGCCATGAACAACAAGCCCCACCAAGCATGGTTCAATTTGTAATGGCCCATCTCGTGCCCCATCACTCCGGCGATTTCCTGCGGGGTGCTGCGGTTCAGCAGGTTGTCGTTGAGGCTGATCCGGATGGTCGGCCCGATCCCCGAGACATTGGCGGATATCCGCTTGGTCTGTTTCGACGCATCGAACAGGTAGATGTGCTCGGACGGAATGCCTTTGGCCTGCGCCATAGCGACGATGCGGTCACGCACCGGCCCGGCGGGGAGTTCGGTGTACTTGTTGAACAGCGGCATGATGTAGACCGGGGCGAGCAGCGAACCGATCGCGCTGAACAGCGTGACGACCGCAGTGCCGAGCAGCCACCAGTTCTTCGGGAAGCGCCGGATCACCGCATAGATCGCCGCGACAATCAAAGGCACGAATACCAGCGCGATTCCCAGCCCCTTGAGCGCATCGACGAACCACGCCGCAAAGCTCTGGTTCATCAGATCGTATTGTCCCTCACGCACGAAATCCTTGTATATCGACCATGGCAAGGTGAGCAGCCACCCGGCAAAAGTGTAGCCCAGCGCGGTCAGCCAGATCACCGGGAAGCGGCGTTTGAAGCGGCGCTCGGCAAAATCACGCAATCTGGCGGTGAAACGGAAATTGAGCAGCAGCCCGTCGATCAGCACCGACACCAAGGTGCCCCACAGGATCAGCCAGTAGCCGCCCTCGAAATAGGCATCGGACTTGGCGCGCGCCGGGCCTTGCAGCGTATCGAGCCAGGCGCGGGTTGCGGTTTCGACGTCGAACCCTGCGGCGTGCGCGGCGGTGGGCAGCAGGGCGAGCGACAGGGCCGCGAACGGCAGCAATTTATGGCGCAATGGAATCCCCTCCAGTGTGTTGTATGCTTAAAACACTGCGCTGGGACGCGCTTTACTGTCAAGCGCAAGTTTGGGCTTGGCCTTGGCTGTCGCTGCGACCTACAACCCGCGCATGGACGCCACCCTCACCCCGCCCGCCGACGCTCCCCCCGCCGCTCCGCACCACCACGGCCCCAAGGTAATCCGCCGCGAAGACTACCAGCCGCCCGAATGGCTGGTGCCCCAGGTGGCGCTCGATTTCGCGCTGGGGATCAGCGCCACCACCGTAACCGCCAAGCTTTCCGCGCGGCGTAATGCCGCCTCGCCGGTACTGCGGCTCAATGGCGACGGGCTGACTCCGGCTGCTGTTATGGTCGATGGATCACCCAGCAATTCATGGCGGATGGACGGGTTCGATCTGCTGGTCGATCTGCCCGGGGATGCCCACGAGGTCAGCGTGACCACGCTGATCGACCCCGCCGGGAATACCCAGCTGATGGGGCTCTATGCCTCGAACGGCATGCTCTGCACCCAGTGCGAGGCCGAGGGCTTTCGCCGGATCACCTTCTTCCCCGATCGCCCCGATGTGCTGTCGGTCTATTCGGTGCGGATGGGGGGAGAAAAGGCGCAGTTCCCGGTGCTGCTGTCGAATGGCAATTGTACCGCGAGCGGCGAGGGCGTGGACGGCACCCACTGGGCCGAATGGCACGATCCGTGGCCCAAACCGAGCTACCTGTTCGCGCTGGTCGCCGGCGATCTGGTCGCCAACCACGATACCTTCACCACGATGTCAGGCCGCACGGTCGATTTGGGCATCTGGGTGCGGGAGGGCGATCAGGGCCGCACTCATCACGCGATGGCCGCGCTCAAGGCGTCGATGAAGTGGGACGAGGAAGTGTTCGGGCGCGAGTACGATCTCGACTTGTTCAACATCGTCGCGGTCGCGGATTTCAACATGGGGGCGATGGAGAACAAGGGGCTCAACGTCTTCAACACCCGCTACGTCCTCGCCGATCCCGAAACCGCCACCGATGGTGACTACGACGGGATCGAGGGGGTGATCGCGCACGAATATTTCCACAACTGGTCGGGCAACCGGGTGACCTGCCGCGACTGGTTCCAATTGAGTCTCAAGGAAGGCTTCACCGTGCTGCGCGACCAGCTGTTCAGCCAGGACATGGGCAGCGCGCACGTCAAGCGGATCGAGGACGTACGAATGCTCCGCGCCGCGCAATTCCCCGAGGATTCAGGCCCGCTGGCACACCCGATCCGGCCCGACTCGTTTCAGGAGATTTCGAACTTCTACACCGCCACGGTCTACAACAAGGGCGCCGAGGTGATCCGCATGATGCGGACCATGGCCGGGGCCGAGCGGTTCCGCGCCGGGACCGATCTCTACTTCGGTCGCCACGACGGCGAAGCGGCAACCTGCGAGCAATTCGTCGCGGCGATCGAGGACGGGGCCGAACTCGACCTGTCGCAGTTCCGCTTGTGGTACAGCCAGGCCGGTACTCCCCGAGTAACCGCTGCGCTGAGCCACGAAGACGATGTCGCCACGCTGACCTTGATGCAGTCGGTGCCAGACACTCCAGGGCAGTCCGGCAAGCAGCCGATGGTCATCCCGCTGCGCGTCGCGCTGTTCGATCCTGCAACCGGAACGCACAGCGGCGAGCAATTGATCGTGCTCGACCGTGCCGAGATGCAGTTTGCCTTTCCCGGCCATACCAGTCGCCCAGTGCTGTCGCTCAATCGCGGGTTTTCGGCTCCGGTTAGCATCAGCGCCGACCAGAGCAGCGCGGATCTGGTGTTCCTCGCTGCGCACGATGACGATCCGTTCGCGCGCTATGAGGCGTTGCAGCAATTGGTGGTCCAGCACCTGGTGGCCGAAGTGGGCGGCGGGATGCTGTGCGCGGCAGAACGCGACGCCGGGCGCGAGAATATCCGCCGGGCCTATGCGGCGGTGATTGCCGATCCCACGCTCGACGACCTGATGCGCGGTGAGCTGATGATCCTGCCGGGCGAGGGGTATCTCGCCGAGCAGTTCGCGGCGGCCGACCCGGGCGCGATCCGCGTCGCCCGCGAAGGGCTCAAGGCCGATCTCGGGCGTAGCCTTGAGGCCGAGCTGACCGCATTGCATACCCGCGCCTCGGCGGTGCCCTACAGCCTCAGCGCCGAAGCCCGCGGCGCGCGCAAGCTCAAGACCCAAGCACTGGTCTTGCTCGCCGCCGGGGTGCCCGAGCGCGCCGCACCGCTCGCGGCCGCGCAGTTCGACGGCGCCGACAACATGACCGACCAGCAGGGCGCGCTGATGGTGCTGTGCGGGCTCGACACGCCGCTACGCGAGGACAAGCTGGCACAGTTCCACGCGAAGTTTGCCGGCAACGCGCTGGTGATCGACAAATGGTTTTCGCTCCAGGCTGGTTCGCTTCACCCAAAGGTGCTCGATCACGTCCGCGCACTCGCCGCGCATCCCGATTTCACCATGGCCAACCCTAACCGGGTGCGCGCGCTGTACATGGCGATGGCGGGCAATCCGGGGGCGTTCCACGATGCGAGCGGGGCGGGGTACCGGATGGTCGCAGACCTGATCCTCGTGCTCGATCCGGTCAACGCGCAGACCGCCGCACGGTTCGTTGCCCCGTTCGGGCGGTGGCGGCGGATCGAGCCGGGCCGCGCGGCGTTGATGCGCGCCGAGCTGGAACGGCTGGTCGCCGCGCCCGGGCTGTCGAAAGATACCTTCGAGCAAGTCAGCAAGAGCCTTGGCTGAAGCGCCGGAAGTCTTCCGTTCGGAACTGCTGGACGGCGTGCCGCACGGCTTTTTCGGGCGACGCGGCGGGCATTCGACCGGGCTTGTCGCCGGGCTCAACGCCGGGCTGGGTTCGCTCGACGAGCCCGGCGCGGTGCAGGCCAATCGCGCGCTGGCCGCCCAAACCGTGTTGCCCGACGCACGGCTGGTCAGCGTCTATCAGGTCCATTCGGCTGGTTGCGTAACGGTCAACCAGCCGTGGAACGACGATCGGCGCCCTGAGGCCGATGCTCTGGTCACCGACCGGCGCGGCCTTCTGCTCGGCATAGTCACCGCCGATTGCGCGCCTGTCCTGCTCGCCGACCGGGCAGCCGGAGTGATCGGCGCGGCGCACGCCGGATGGAAAGGCGCAGTTGCCGGGGTGACCGACAACACGATTGCCGCAATGGAGGTATTGGGAGCGCAGCGGAGCAGGATCGTTGCTGCAGTGGGTCCGTGCATTGCGCAGGCGAGTTATGAAGTGGATCGTGGTTTCGTCGAGCGGTTCTGCGCCGATGATCCCGCCAACCAGCGCTACTTTGCAGGCGGCACGCCGGGCCATGCCCAGTTCGATCTCGAGGGCTACGTCACCGCGCGGCTCGAATCGGCGGGAATAGGCGCGGTCGAGCGCTTGGGCCGCGATACTTACCCCGATCCGGCGCGGTTCTATTCGTTCCGCCGGGCGACCCATCTGGGCGAGCCCGACTATGGCCGTCAGATATCGCTGATCGGGCTCGAATAGCGGGTTGCAGGCCGCACAACAGCTGTGCACAAATTGGCTGTTGGCAGGCGGGGGACCCTCGTCTATCAGGCCCGCCAATCGGGCCGTGCACCCTGCATCTTGCAGGTATCGGGCGGTTGGCATAGGGGCTTCCTGAAAGCAGGATTTGGTTGGGTCTGGCCGGATGCGCGGACAAGCGCAAAAGGCGGGCCAGCAGTAACAGGATCGGTTCGACCATGGCACAAGATGCGGGCATCGACACTCCGACCGCGGATGGCGGCAGCGGGGACGGTGCGCTGGACGGCGGCGGCGTGCGCCGACGCGATTTCATCAATATTGCGGCGGTCAGCGCGGCCGGCGTCGGCGGGCTGGCCGTACTCTATCCGCTGATCAGCCAGATGGCCCCTTCGGCCGACGTACTCGCCGAAAGTTCGACGGAAATCGACCTCGCGGCGATCCAGCCGGGGCAGGCGATCAAGGCGCTGTTCCGCAAACAGCCGCTGTTCGTCCGCAACCTGACCGCCGAAGAGGTCAAGAAAGCCACCGACGTCGACAACAACGCCAGTGAATTTTCGACCCTGCGCGATCCGGCAACGCTGGCCGAGCGGACCAAACCCGGCAAGCAGAACTGGCTGATCACGATGGGCGTGTGCACCCACCTGGGCTGCGTGCCGCTGGGCGCGGGTCCGGGCGAGGAAATGAGCCGCGGTGCATTCGGCGGTTACTTCTGCCCGTGCCACGGCTCGACTTACGATACCGCCGCGCGCATTCGCAAGGGTCCGGCCCCCCGGAACCTCGAAGTGCCGCCTTACGAATTCACGTCAGACACCATCGTCAAGATCGGCTGAGGTAGACCAAGATGAGCTTCCCCTGGGCAAAACAGTACACCCCCAGCCACCCGGCAATGGTCTGGCTGGATGAGAAACTTCCGCTGCCGCGGCTGATCTACGGCGCGGTCGGCGCGGGCTATGAAGTGCCGCGCAACCTCAATTATTTCTGGAACTTCGGCTTCATGGCCGGGCTCTGCCTGATGATCCAGATCGTCACCGGGATCGTGCTGGCGATGCATTTCGCCCCGGATACCGGACTTGCCTTCGATTCGACCGAGCACATCATGCGCGACGTCAACTGGGGCTGGATGCTGCGCTACGGCCATTCGAACGGCGCGGCCTTGTTCTTCGCGGTAATTTACCTGCACATCTTCCGCGGCTTCTATTACGGATCGTACAAGGCCCCGCGCGAGATGATCTGGCTGCTTGGCGTGACGATCTTCCTGTTGATGATGGCCACCGCGTTCATGGGCTACGTGCTGCCGTGGGGCCAGATGTCCTATTGGGCGGCGCAGGTCATCACCGGGTTCTTCACTGCCTTCCCGCTGATCGGCGATGGGCTCAAGGAATGGCTGCTCGGCGGGTTCGCGCCGGATAACGCCACGCTTAACCGGTTTTTCTCGCTGCACTTTCTGCTGCCGTTCGTGATCCTCGGCGTGGTCATCCTGCACATCTGGTCGCTGCACATCCCCGGCTCGTCCAACCCGACCGGGGTCGAGGTCAAGACCAAGGCCGACACCGTGCCGTTCCACCCCTACTACACCGCCAAGGATGGCTGGACGGTCGGGCTGTTCATGGTGATCTACGGTCTGTTCGTGTTCTACATGCCCAATTCGATGGGCCACCCGGACAACTATATTCCGGCCAACCCGATGCAGACCCCGGCGCACATCGTGCCCGAATGGTACTTCTGGCCGTTCTACGCGATCCTGCGCAGCTTCACCCAGCCGCTGCTGTTCATTCCGGGCAAGCTGATGGGCGTGCTCGCCATGTTCGCCTCGATCCTGGTGTGGTTCTTTATGCCGTGGCTCGACAAGTCGCCAGTCCGTTCGGCCAAGTTCCGCCCGCTCTACCGCAAGTTCTTCTGGGCCCTGGTGCTCGACGTGCTGGTGCTGGGCTATTGCGGGGTCTCGCCGCCCGAGCAGCCGTATATCCTGCTCGCCCAGCTCGCGACGATCTATTACTTCGCCCACTTCTTCATCATCGTGCCGATCGTCTCATCGATCGAGCGGCCCGAGCCCTTGCCCTTCTCGATCACCGAAGCGGTGCTCGGGCACGATGGGCAGGCCGCGCTTGCGGCCAAGGGCTGAGCCCGAGCAGAGCGAAAGAGAACCGATATGATCCGCATCTTCTCCATCCTCGCCGGGCTGTTCTTCATCCTGGGTCTGCTCTGGTCGATGACCATCGACACAATGGCGTTCGCCGCCGACGGGCTGCCGACCAGCCCCGAGAAAGAATTCCATATCGAGCATCCAAAAGCGCTGTCGCTTTCCAGCAACGGCCCGTTCGGCAAGTTCGACAAAGCGCAGCTGCAGCGCGGCTTCGGGGTTTACCGCGAAGTTTGCTCGCAGTGCCACTCGCTCAAGCACGTCGCTTACCGAGATCTGACCGCGCTGGGTTACAGCGAGAACGCGATCAAGGCGATTGCCGCCAAGGCGACGATCAACGCCAAGGACCCGCTGAGCGGCGAGCTGAAGGATCGCCCGGGCCTCCCGTCGGATCACTTCGCGCCGGTGGTTTACGGCGGCAAGGGCGTTCCGCCCGATCTGTCGCTGATCACCAAGGCCCGTGAGGGCGGCGCGGCCTACGTCTATTCGCTTCTGACCGGTTACGCCGCGCAGCCGGCCAAGCTGGCGAACAAGCCCGAAACCAAGACCCCGGATGGGCTCTATTACAACCCCTACTTCGCCAACCTCAACATCGCGATGCCGCCGCCGCTGGCCGCGGACGGGCTGGTGACCTATTCGGACGGCACTGTTGCAACCAAGGACCAGATGGCCAAGGATGTCTCCGCGTTCCTCACCTGGACCGCCGAGCCCAAGCTTGAAGCACGCCACCAGACCGGGTTCATGTGGATCGGCTTGATGCTGTTCATCACGGTGCTGTCGTTCATGGCCTACCGCAACGTCTGGTCGGGCACGAAGCACTAAGCTTCACCCCAACCAGCAAGACAAAGGCCTCCGCACCGCAAGGTTCGGGGGCCTTTTGCATGGCGCTGCGGATTGACCGGGCCGCGCCGCTGCCGCATAGGGCGCGGCGCAAGGCCTTGGCGTTCGCGGGTATAGCTTAGTGGTAAAGCACCAGCCTTCCAAGCTGGCTATGCGGGTTCGATTCCCGCTACCCGCTCCAGCCGGCTTTCCCAGAAATGCCCACAGCTTCTCGACAAGCCGCAGAAAATCAGTGTAAATCACCGGATATTGATCCGGCTTCTTTCCATGTCTTCCGCTTGCAGCCGAACAATTTGGGGGCCATTGTGCGGGCCACACGCCTTCGGATCAACGCGAACGGCCCCAAGTGGGGGCCACTTACCGGGAAAGTGTCTAGAAGACATGGCTTTGACCGACATCGCGATCCGGAACGCCAAACCCGGCGCAAAGCCTTGCAAGCTGGGCGATGCACTAGGCCTGTTCCTCCTCGTCCAGCCGTCTGGCGGTAAACTCTGGCGGCTGAAATACCGGATGGATGGCAGAGAGAAAAAGCCTGGTATCGGTACCTACCCCTTTGACTGAGCCCCGTTGAGCCGGGCACGGGCTGGTCTGCACCGAGCATGGCGAGGGAAACCCCGCTCGAAGGGGCGGTGCGGGCAGGCACCCGTAGGGTGACAACTTGGCCCTGAAGAAGCGCGGGTTGCATGGCCTGACCGGGTTCGGTCAGGGCGTGATCAAGTCATGAAAGGGGATGCTCGCTTGGACAGTGCCAGGTTCGCATCGCGATCATCTAGCTGAGCCGTGGCGCTCGGTTCGATTGAGTTTAGAAATCAACCAGTGTGTTCCATGACCGCACGCGGCCATGATGAACCATGTCTTTTGCGGACGATCCCGATTGAGCGAAAGATGGGCCACCGTCAGCGACGCCACTCTGCAAGGCTTCAACGCAATGGCTATCGCATTGCGGCGTCTTTGCGATCACGTGTGCATGCTTCGGTACACCAAGCCGGAGTCCGATCGCCTCTGTGCTGCGCTTGCGATTGACATTTTCGGACCTGCCGAGCCGAGCGACAGCGAGGCTCACCAGCCAGCGAACCGCACCCTGAACAGAGGCGACGGCTAAAGTAGCGAAATGGGCTAGCGGATTTGCGGAGGCGAGACATGTGCTCAAGCACGGTTTGCGAGACCGGGCGAAGTTGACCGCTGCCGCCCGCTGCCTCATTCATTTGGAGACGAAACCTGGGGGAACTTCAATGCCTGAAATTCTTTTTCACCAATACGACAGCTCCCCATTCTCGGAGAAAGTACGTGTCTGTCTCGGCATCAAAAAGTTAACGTGGGGCGCGGTTGATCAACCGGTGATTATGCCCAAGCCTGACCTGGTGGCGCTAACGGGCGGATATCGCCGAATCCCCGTCATGCAAATTGATGCTGATATTTACTGCGATAGCCAACTGATCGTCCGCGAGCTTGAGCGTCGTTACCCTGAGCACACCTTGTTCCCGCAAGGCGATTGCGGTCTTGCACATGCGAATGCCCTGTGGTCGGACCGGGTGGTCTTCCAGGCTGCGGTCGCGATCATTTTCGGGGGACTCGGCGACAAGGTGCCGGCCTCGTTCGTAGCCGACCGCTCGGCACTTTCCGGGCGCGCGTTCGACCCTGCCGCCATGCGGGCTGCCGTGCCGCACATGGAGGCACAAATGCGAGCACACACCGCATTGCTATCGGATCAGCTCGCCGACGGCCGCGCTTATCTGACCGGCGACCTCCCGGGCCTTGTGGACGCGAATGGGTATTATAATTTGTGGTTCTTGCGTTCCGCCTTTCCCCCTGCGGAAAGGCTTTTCGACAGCGCGCCTTTTGTTCCAGACTGGATGGAGCGAGTAAAGTCGATCGGGCACGGTGAGCGAATGGAGGTAAGCCGTGAAGCCGCGCTTGATATTGCGCGGACTAGCCAGCCCATGACTGGCACGATTGCCTCACGGGATGCTTTGCTGGAGGGTAAACAGGTGGCCGTCGCTGCGGACGACTATGGGCGAGACGCGGTACGTGGAATGCTTGTGGGCTCTTCGGAACACCACCTCTCGATCCGCCGGGAAGATCCACGGGCGGGAGAAGTTGTCGTTCACTTTCCGCGCATTGGCTTCTCCCTCCAAAGCTGATTTAGTCTACCGTACACAAGGCGGGCATGATAGCGGTCACTTTCCAGAGTAGGCGGGCATGCAGAGTGCCGCATTTTCAGCAAACAAATTGAAATACCTACAGATCACAGGCCTCACCAAAGCGGCAAAGCGGCCTGGTGGGTGGCTGATAGTGTTGATTTTGCGCGTCTGGTGGACAACCAGAACCGAGAGTGTCACGACCCTGAAAAAGCATGAAGCGGGCTCGTTATTCCATCAATCCTCTGCAGCCGGTCGGGACATCTCCGGCCACCCGATCGCTGCCTCGTGGGTGCGATGGCTCCCGAGCCAAAAGCTCCAGTCCTGGGGCAGGAGCGAGAAAGGGTCACTGTGGGCAAGCTCGCGCGCTGCCCAGACCGGCCAGTGCGGGTTGGAAAGGGCCGGGCGTCCCAGAAATACAAGGTCGATCTGGCCGTCTGCGATCACCTGGTTTGCCAAAGTCGGCAAACCCAGGTTCCAGCTGACGCCAACCGGTATATCTACCTCGCGCCGCAATCGCGAACCTCTTTCAACCATAAAAGCCAACTGGTTGAACGGACGCTCGTTCATGTCATCGGTGTTGAAGCCAAGGCTCAGGTCCGCCAAGTCGACGCCATGCTCTTTCATCGTCTTGACCGCCATGATCGCTTCGTCGAACTGGACTCCGTCTTTGTGGAGATCGTCAGAACCCAGGCGAATGGTCAGGGGAAACTGCTCCGGCCAAACCGCGCGAACTGCGTCCAGGGTTTCCAGGTGAAAGCGCAAGCGATTTTCCAAGCTGCCCCCATACTCATCGCTGCGCTGGTTCGCGAGAGGCGAGAAAAAACTCGCGCCCAGATAGCCGTGCGCGAAATGCAGTTCGAGCCACTCGAAGCCGGCCTGATGCGCTCGCTTTGCTGCGGAGGCATAGTCCTTGTGGAGCTGCCTAATTTCGGCACGCGACAACGGGTGGACTGGATGGGTGTACTTTCCGCCGTACGGGAGGGGTGACGGGCCGGTCACCTGCCATCCGTCCGGGTGGCTGGGAGCCAGTTGCGCGCCTCCTTCCCAAGGCTTCAAGCTGCTCCCTTTGCGCCCGGTATGGCCGAGCTGGATTGCAGGCACGGAACCCATCGCCTTGATTATCGCCGTGACCCGGGAAAGTCCTTCAAGCTGGGAATCATCATATATGCCCGCGCAAGTGACGCTTGTGCGTCCATCGGCCGTGATCGCAAGTTGCTCGGGGAACACGAGGCCAAAGCCTCCTGCTGCACGAGAGCCAAGCAGCATGACATGATAGTCATTCATTCGGCCGTCTTGGGACCGATACATGGTCATCGGAGACATCGCGATCCGATTGCGAAGCGTCACTCCCTTGAGGGTATAGGAGCTGAAAAGATCGGGCATGGTTTGCGCGCCTTGCGTGAAATGAGTGTCGAGGTTGTGCCCTAAACCGTCGTCCTGCGGCAATCCGGGCCAACCGTCTGTTCGTGCACGAGTTCCATTGAAGCAACCGGCGGGATCGTCGAAACTGGTTAAATGCTGAAATTT
>JARXKR010000244.1 GCA_030271565.1 Pseudomonadota bacterium | reverse complement strand
TCGAAGATCTTGCGCTTGATCTCCTCACGCTCGGTCGCGGCTTCGATGATCAGGTCGGCTGCGGCCATCGGCGCATAGTCGGCGACCGGGGTGATCCGGGCGAGTGCGGCTTCGGCGTCGGCGGCGGAGAGCTTGTCGCGCGAAACCAGCCGGGTCAGTGCCTTGTCGATTCCCGCTTTAGCCTTCTCGGCGAGTGCGATGTCGATGTCGCAAAGCATCACCGTGATGCCGTTCTGCGCAATCGCTTGCGCAATTCCCGAGCCCATCTGCCCGGCCCCGATAACCCCCACTACCTGCATCGATCCGCCCTTCGCACTTGCAGCAAAGTCGGCTGGTTAGCGGCGAGAACCCGCGTTGGCTAGCGGTTTTGGCCCGGCACCCACAGCACGTCACCGCTGCCCGCAGCGTTTATCGCGCGCGCCAGCACGAACAGCAGGTCGGACAGCCGGTTGATATAAGCGAGCGCCGCCGGATTGACCGCATCGGTCTCGGTCAGCGCGGTCATCGCCCGTTCGGCGCGGCGTGCGGAAGCGCGGGCGACATGCGTCCGTGCCGCGCCCTCACTGCCCCCGGGCAGGATAAAGCTGGTCAGCGGCGGCTGGCGCTCGTTGAGCGCATCGATCTCGCGCTCGAGCCATTGGACCTGCGCGGGCACGATCCGCAACACCATCTCCGACGGGGCAAAATCATCGCCCGGGGTGGCGAGATCGGCGCCAAGATCGAACAAGTCGTTCTGAATCCGGGTCAATTGCGCAGCATAGTCGAACGTGCCCAGCGCGAGGAGCGCCCAGCCCAGCACTGAATTGATCTCGTCAATCGCGCCGATCGCCTCCATCCGCGCAGCGTGCTTGGGCAGCCGCGAACCATCGACGAGGCCGGTGGTGCCGTCATCACCGGTGCGGGTGTAGATCTTGTTGAGCTTGACCATGACTGGTGCGGGTTACTTGCGCGCCGCGAACAGGATAATTGCCACCACCACGATCGCCGCGCCCTGGAACAGGATGCGGCGGAACATCATTTTGTTCTGGAGCAGCTGGTTAGGGGTGGGGCCGCTGCCCTCGGGCCGTTCGAGGTCTTCCTTGGTGCTGGCGAGGAAGGCGGCGATGCCGCGCACCAGCGTGAAGACAGTCAGCAGCGCGAGCACGACGACCAGCGGGATCAGGATGTAGTTCATGGCGCCCCATCTACCCCGCTGCCCAGCGAAAGGCCAGCGGGGAAGCGGCGTTCGCGCAAGGTATCGGCCAGCGCCCGGCCGTCCTCGCCGGCACGGCGCAACTGGGCCAAAGCCGGCGAGCCGCGCCGTTTGGCGAGCTTCTTTCCGTCCGCTTCGACCAGCAAAAGGTGATGATGGTACAAAGGTGCACAAAGTTGCAGCAACCGGCCAAGCAGCACATGAACATGCGTTGAGGCAAACAGATCGGCCCCGCGCGTGACCAACGTTATGCCTTGCGCGGCATCGTCGAGCGTCGCGGCGAGGTGATAGCTTGCCGGGGCCTCCTTGCGCAGCAGCACGACGTCGCCAAACAGCTCGGGGCTGGCCTGCTGGACCCCGGCCAGTTCGTCGGTCCAGGTCAACGGACCGGCGAGCGCAGTGGCCTTGGCCATGTCGAGCCGCCACGCCGCGCCTTCGGTGCTGACATCACGGCCGCGGCAGGTCCCCGGATAGACCGGCCCGTCGGGCCCAAACTCGGTAGCAGCGGCGAGCACCTCGGCGCGGGTGCACTGGCAGGGGTAAAGCAGGCCCATCGCTTTGAGCCGCTCGCCCGCAGCCGCGTAATTTTCCAGCCGCTGCGACTGGAAGACCACCGATCCGTCCCATTCCAGCCCCAGCCAGGCGAGATCGGCGAGCATTTCGGGTACCAAATCCGCCCGGGTCCTGGTCCCGTCGATATCCTCGATCCGCAGCAGAAACTCCCCGCCCCGCTCCCGCGCGAGATCGTGCGCCACTAGCGCCGCATAGGCATGGCCCAGATGCAGCGAACCGTTGGGGCTCGGGGCGAAACGTGTCCGGATAGTCACAATGGCGCTTGTCCTGTGGATTGGCGGCGAGGGCAAGGCTTGACGCGAGGCGGCGCACCATGTTCATTGCACCCATGCGTTGTCACAGAACCGCAATCGCGACTTCCTACAGGGGGCCATGCTCAAGTCGGAGCTGATCGAGCGCGCGGCCTCGTTCCGCAGCGCTGAGGGGGATCCCTCGCGGCACCTGTCCGATTGTCCTGCGCTGGTGCTCAACGCCGACTATACCCCATTGAGCTATTACCCGCTCAGCCTGTGGCCGTGGCAGACCGCGATCAAGGCGATCTTCCTCGAACGGGTCGATGTGATCGCCAGCTACGCGCGCGAAGTCCACTCGCCCAGCTGGACCATGCCGATCCCCAGCGTGATCGCGCTCAGGCAATATGTCCGGCCGAGCGAGTTCCCCGCCTTCACCCGGTTCAACCTGTTCCTGCGTGACCGGTTCGCTTGCCAGTATTGCGGCAATCCCAGCCACCTGACCTTCGATCACGTGGTGCCGCGGCGGCTGGGCGGACGGACCAGCTGGGAAAACGTCGCCACCGCCTGCGCCCCGTGCAACCTCAAGAAAGGCGGCCGCACCCCGGCGCAAGCGCGGATGCCACTGCTCATCCCGCCGATCCGCCCGACCAACTGGCAACTCCAGGAACGCGGCAAAGCCTTCCCGCCGGGTTAC
>JARXKR010000243.1 GCA_030271565.1 Pseudomonadota bacterium | reverse complement strand
TATTTTTTAGGCAGTGTCAATTTGGCCCAGACCGGCAGGTGGTCCGAGGCCACCCCTGCCAGCACGCTGTGGTGAACCCCCGCGCCTTCGCAGTGCCATTCTCCCGAGATCGCCACCCGGTCGAGCTGCGCCACCGGCCGGCGCGAAGGAAAGCTGCGCCCCGGGGCGAGCACCCGCCACGGGGCGTGCAATTCGCGCAGCGAGCCGCCGTGCTGCGACCATTCGTTGAAATCGCCCATCAGCACGGTCGGACAATGGTGATCGCAGCGCTCACAATGCGCCAAAATCGCGCGCATTTGCTGGCGGCGGCGCAAGCCCGACAGGTCGAGGTGCATGCCGACCACCCGCACCCGCTGGCCCTTGACCAGCAGGTCGGCGCGGATTGCGCCGCGCGGTTCCAAGGTCGGGAGCGGGACGATCCCCGCCTCGGCAATCGTGAACTCGCGCCGCACCAGCAGCGCGTTGCCGTGCCAGCCGATCGAGTTTGGCCCGGTGGATAGCGGCACCGCGCGGTAATGGCCGTGATCTTCGAGCAGTTGATGCGGCAGCACCGCGTGGCGCTGGCCAAAACGCCGGTCAGCCTCTTGTAAGGCGATCACATCGGCGTCGATCTCGCGCAGCACCGCCATGATCCGCTCAGGATCGCGGCGGCGGTCAAGACCCACCGCCTTATGGATGTTGTAACTGGCGAAGGTGAGCAACATCTAAACCGGTACCGTTCGTGGTGAGGAGGGACTGAGCAAAGCGAAGGCCCGTCTCGAACCACCCGCCGCGCGCGGTCCTTCGAGACGCGCCTTCACTACGTTCAGCCGCTCCTCAGGACGAACGGATTTGGGCGCATTACGCTCCCGCGTCCCCGGCAATAAACCGGTCGGTCGCGCGGGTCGGCAAGCCGTCGATCGAGCGCGTCCGCCCGCTCATCTTGGTGACCCATTTCTCGGGATCGGACTGGGCGTGGAATTTGGGCAGCGTCACGCGCTCGTGATCGACCTGCATGATCGGCACCCCCCAGCCGCAGCTGCCTTGCACGCTTTCCACCGAGATATCGAAGATCTGGCGGGTGCCGGGGAGCAGCGTGAAATGCGCCGCCAGCTCACCCCAGTCGGTATCCTGCGGCAGCACCGGGCGGCCTTTGCCATAAATTCGCAGGATCAGCGCGGGCTGTTCGAAATTGCACATCATGATCGTAATGCGGCCGTCTGCGGCGAGGTGCGCGTGCGTCTCGTTGCCCGAACCACCGAGGTCGAGATAGGCGACCCGGTCGGGCGCGAGCACGCGGAAAGTCTCCGCCAGCCCCTTGGGCGACAGGTTGATCCGTCCTTCGCTGGCCGCTGTGGCGATGAAAAACACGGCCTGCCTGGCGATCATGGCGATGTGATCGTCGGTGAGGGTATCGGTGAAATCGGCCATGGGAAGAGTGTTTAAGGCTGCAGGGGTGGCAGGGCAAGGGCTGCGCGTGTGCTTCGACAGGCTCAGCATGAGCGGATGTTGTTTGCTGTCTCATCCCAAATCCCGCTCAGCCTGAGCCTGTCGAAGGCCCCGCGCTGACGGTCCGCCGATCACCGCTCCTTGGTCGCCGAAAACGTCAGCTCAGGGTTACGTTCCTGCTGGTAGCCGACATCCCACGCCGAGCGGGCCATGAACACCGGATCGCCATCGCGGTCTTTCGCCAGGTTCGCCTTGTTGAAATCGGCAAAGCCCTTGAGCGCGGCGTCGCTGCCCTTGAGCCAGCGCGCGGTCTCGAACGGGGCGGCCTCCAGCATCGCCTCGACCTTGTATTCCGCCTCCAGCCGCGAAATCAGCACGTCCAGCTGCAACTGGCCGACCACGCCGACGATCCACGAAGCGCCGATCTCGGGATAGAACACCTGAATCACGCCTTCTTCGGACAGATCGTCGAGCGCCTTGCGCAATTGCTTGGTCTTGGTCGGATCTTTGAGCGCGACGCGGCGGAGGATTTCGGGCGCAAAATTGGGCAGCCCGGTAAACCGCACCTTGTTGTGCTCGGACAGCGTATCGCCGACGCGCAGCGTCCCGTGATTGGGGATGCCGATGATGTCGCCCGGCTCGGCAACATCGGCGATCTCGCGGTCTTGCGCAAAAAACAGAATCGGCGAATGGATCGCGACCGGCTTGCCGCTGCCCGACGGGGTCAGCTTCATGCCCCGCTTGAAGGTGCCCGAAACCAGCCGCATGAACGCGATCCGGTCACGGTGCATCGGGTCCATGTTGGCCTGGACCTTGAAGATGAACCCGGTGACCTCCTTGCCTTCGGGACTGATCACGCCCTCGCTGCTCGGCTGCGGGCGCGGCGGCGGGGCCAGGCGCGCGATCGCATCGATCAATTCGGCCACCCCGAAATTCTTGAGTGCCGAGCCGAAATAGACCGGGGTGAGGTCGCCGTTGCGATAGGCTTCGAGGTCGAACGAAGGATAACCGCCCTGCCCCAGTTCGATCTCGTCGGCGATCTGGGACGGGATGTCGTCAGCGGGCGTGACCTTACCGAGAAACTCGCGGCTCGGGCCCTCAGGCCGCGCGATAGTGTTCGTGGCAAAATCGAGCACGCCCTTGAACTCGCCGCCCATCCCGATCGGCCACGACATCGGGCAGACGTCTAGCGCCAGCGCGTCGGCAACCTCGTCGAGGATCTCGAACACCGGGCGGCCCTCGCGGTCGACCTTGTTGACGAAAGTGATGATCGGCACCGAGCGCAGCCGGCA
>JARXKR010000037.1 GCA_030271565.1 Pseudomonadota bacterium | reverse complement strand
GTGCTGGTCTGGCCCGGCGAAACCGTGCGCCTAGCAGTGGATTTCTCGCACGAATTCGCTGGCGATCAAACCTACGTGTTCCATTGCCACAATCTGGAGCACGAGGACGGCGACATGATGGTCAACATGCGTGTGCGGACATGATCCGCGCCATTCCGACGGCCCGCAAGCGGCACGAGCAATAAGATTGTTTGCCAAAACGAGGTGAATTCCATGAACGGAGCAATGAATGGCGGCGGCGCTTGGATGGGCGGCATGGGATGGGGAGGATTGCTGGGGGTTGCCCTGCTGGTTTTGGCCGTCGCAGCACTTATCAAATATTTGTTCTTCAATACCAAGCGCTAGGAGCACCAAGCCATGGCATACTATCTTGGCACGACGCTTTCGATGGCGTTCGATGCGGCTGTCGCCCATGTCGTTGACGTCCTGAAAGGCGAGGGCTTTGGCGTCATCTCGGATATTGATATCAAGCAAACCTTGAAGGCAAAGATTGGCGTCGATTTCCCCAATTATCGGATCCTGGGTGCCTGCAACCCAGCTCTGGCGTATGAAGCGCTCAAGCTTGAAAACAAGGTCGGCACGATGTTGCCCTGCAATGTTGTCGTTCGCGACGCCGGTGGCGGACAAACCGAAGTGGCGGCCATTGATCCTGTTGCATCCATGGTAGCAATCGACAACCCGGCGCTAAAGCAGGCTGCCGTTCAAATTCGGGCGAAGCTCGAAAAAGTGATTGCGCAGCTATAAATTCGCGGGACGATCAAACCCACAAGCACTGCTACGCGGTCACCGCTCTTTGGCGGTTCGCCAATGGCTTCAACCATTCGAGCGAAACCAGCAAAACTCCGCCCAGTGCCACAGCGACGGCAAAATGTGACCAATTGGGTGATCCGAACTTCAACAAGACCCGCAACGCAGGAATCAACAGAATCAGCGCAATCACTGCGGCAATTGTGCCGAGCACATAGCGCAGTGCGACATTTTTCCGAGTGAATGCCGCCGCCAGGGACGTCCCGAAAGATCGGTTGACCAGAATCAGCGACAGGATGGCCATGATAAGCGACACAAAGATCAGTGCGCGCGTGTCCGCTTCGGCCATGCCCTGCAACGCCGCGGTTAAATAGACCGCACCGAGCAAGGCAAAGGCCAGCGCGCCCTGAAACACGCTCCAGCCGATCATGCTCCACGAAAACAAGGGGGCTTCAGGCTCGCGTGGTTTCCGGCGCATAATATTATCCTCTTCCTTCTCCGCTTCAAACACCAGCGCGCAGACCGGATCGACGATCATTTCGATGAGCGCGATATGAATCGGGCCGAACAATATCGGCAATCCGAAGATCAACGGCAGCAGGGCAAGCCCGGCAAGCGGCACATGAACGGCAAAAATGAACGCCATTGCCTTGCGGATGTTGTCATAGATGCGGCGGCCGAGCGCGATGGCTTTGACGATGGAACCGAAATCATCGTCGAGTAGGACAATCGCGGCAGCCTCGCGCGCAACATCGGTGCCGCGCTTGCCCATCGCGATGCCGATATGCGCGGCCTTGAGCGACGGCGCATCGTTGACGCCGTCTCCGGTCATCGCGACCACTTCGCCTGCGGCCTTATAGGCCTCGACGATCCGCAACTTCTGTTCGGGCATGATCCGCGCGAAGACGGTCACTTTTTTGAGGTGCTCTTTAAGCGCCTCCTCGTCGAGCGCTTCAAGGTCGGGGCCGGTCAGCACATCGCCATCGGCAATGCCAGCCTGGAAGGCAATGGATCGCGCAGTCGCAGCATAGTCGCCGGTAATCATGACGACCTTGATGCCCGCCGAGCGGCACTTTTTCACGGCATCCGGAGCACTAGCGCGCAACGGATCAGCGAGGCCCACCAGCCCGACAAGCGTAAACTGATAGTCACTTTGCGATTTGGCCCATTTTTTGTCAGATGTGTTCGCCGTAGCAACCCCGAGGACGCGGATGCCGTTAGCCGCCATGTCATCGACAGCCAGCGTCAGCTTCTTCCTTTCCGTCACCGACAGATGGCAGAGCTTTGCAATCGCTTCAGGTGCGCCTTTGGCGGCGATCAAGAACGCGTTCGCTTTGCTGCTGCTTTTCCATATGTTGGACATCGCCAACAAATCGGGCCGCAGTCCGTAGCTGTGGACCAGAGATCCGGCGGGCACCTCCGTCCTGCCGGCAGCGTGCAATGCAATTTCCATCGGATCAACCGGCACTGCCGCGCTTGCCAAGACGCTTGCTTCGAGAATTGCCTGGAACTTGGCCGGAACCTTACCGGCATCGGTGATCGCAATGGTCTCGCCTGACGCAAGCCAGACCTGCGCAACCGCCATCTTGTTTTCGGTCAGCGTACCTGTCTTGTCTGTGCAAAGCACGGTAGCTGACCCCAGCGTTTCGATCGCAGAAGCGCGCCTGGTCAGCACTCCAACCCGCCCGATCCGCGAAGCCCCCATCGCTAGGAAGATCGTCAGAACGACGGGGAATTCTTCAGGTAACATGGCCATGCCGATGGCGATCCCTGCCAACAGGGCATCAAGCCATCCACCGCGCGTCAGGCCGTAAAGCAGCACAACCAGCAGCGCGACCGCTCCCCCGCCAATTGCGGAGAGCCGCACGATCTTTGCGGTTTCGATCCTTAGTCTTGGCGATTCCGGATCAAGCGTGGCGAGCGTCTGCCCGATTTTGCCGATCTCGCTCAGTGCACCCGTCGCGATCGTACACGCGAGGCCGGTGCCGCGCGAGACAAGCGAACCCGAATAGACAAAGGGTTGATCGTCGCCTCCGGGACGCGGAACGGCTTTCGTATCGTCCCCAGCCTGTGCCAGCTTGCGCACCGGCAAGGATTCGCCGGTCAGCAGTGACTCATCCACCTGAAGGTCCGCCGCCTCGAGCAACACTGCATCCGCCGCGATACGGTCGCCTTGTTCGAGCACGAGCAGATCGCCGCGAACCACGTCGCGCCCGGCGATGCGCAGGCGCTCACCGCCACGGATGACCATCGCGCGGGGCGCAGACAGGTCACGGAGCGCTTCCAGCACATGCTCGGTGCGGGTTTCCTGCACCACAGTCAGCACCACAGAAAAGATTGCGAACGCGAGCAGTATCAGCGCCTCGGTCAAATCGCCGAGTACAAGATAGAGTATGCCGCCGCCAACCAGCAGCGCGAGCATCGGCTCACGCAACACATCACCCACGATCTTGAACACGGTCCGGCTTCCGGCACGGGGCAATTCGTTCGGCCCGTCAGACGCGAGCCGATCCCGCGCTTCTGCGGCGGTCAGGCCCGTCCGAACGACTGAACTAGCCGTGTCTTTCTGCTTCATATTCAGCACCAATCCGGAATTTAAGCGGCCTGCCCGCTGAGGCGTCCGCAATGCTCTGGAGTGTGCCCTCAGCGATCACGGCTAGCGCTTCTTCGGTGAGGAACGCTTGATGGCCAGTGACCAGCGCATTGGGGAAGGTTAGGAGACGTTGGAAAACATCATCACCGATAATCTCATTCGAGAGATCCTCAGAAAACAGGTCGGTCTCCTGCTCATAGACGTCGAGCGCGACGTGGTTTTCGCGCAATTCAATTGACTCGATTGTCTTGACGCCGATGGATTCTGCATAGCGCGTGGCGTGCTTCAACAATTTCCAACTTACGCCGTCATGCTTGAAATCGGAACGTGTCGCTATCGCGACTTCGCCGCGTTTGAGATCGGCGTCGCACGCAAGCATGGCGATCGCGAAAATTTCGGTTTCATTGTCGACGAAGACGAGGAAGTTTTCGGTTTGATGGTGATCGACATTGGTCATCGCAAACAAGCGTTCATGCCCGACTTCCTTGACGCTGGTCAGAAACCAGAAGCGCATGTCCTCGGGCGTCACATATTTGAAAAATTCGGCGAGCCCCGCTTCGTCACTAGCTCGCGTCGGACGCTCACTAAACATGCAGCCCGATCGTGTTATGATTGCGTCGTTACCATTTACCGTGCCCAACTGATTCCTCGCAACCCGGTGTAATCAAATCCATACGCTCAGAGCAGCGTCGACGGCATCCACGGTGGGCGCGGGGAAACGGCGAGGCTAGTTTCGGAAAATACCTACGCGCGAGGGAGGAAGAAGTCTCAAACTTCGACAATTCAACGCACTGGATTGCCATCGGCATTGCAAGCGCTGCCTTGCTTATCCGAGGCATTGGCCTTTTGTCCCGTGCCGACAAAGCCTGCAGAACCGGATAGCGTAGCGATAGCTCTGTCCTCCTTCACCGTCGTTATGAACGCGCTGCTGCTCGATCGGGTAAAAGTGTAACCTGCGCCCCAGGCACCACGAATTGACATTTAGCCCCCTCAAGAGCATTTTGGCAGCAATATGAAATTCTTGTTTCGCCATCTCCTGTTGCTCGGGGTCATTCTTGGCCTTGCCGGACAGGGCGTGGCTTTTGCATCCAGCCCTTGCGCCGAGATGCAAAAGGAACAGGCGATGTCGGGGCCGATGGCGGGCATGCCCGATTGCGCGATGGGCCAGCACAAGTCGGATAACGGCTCTGCTCCTTGCAAGGACATGACGCCGGGCTGCCTCGCAATGACGGGATGCGTGGCTCTTGTTGCGGTCGATACGCTGTCACCGACCATCCAGGCACCGCTCCTTGTCGCGATCCGCAATCTCTGGCCGACTACGCCAGTCCTGCTCGGGCGCAGTATCGCGCCCGATCCCGATCCCCCTTCCCTCCTCGGCTGAACCCTTTGCGGTCGGCGACTGAACGGTCGCTCGCCGCTCCTTTGCGTTTACCCGAGGAATTTCCATGGACAGGATTGGTGCGGCTGCACTCGCAGTCGCCATAGCCGTATATGCGGGGCCGGCCGCTGCAGAACCATTGACGTTCAATGTGGCACTGGAGCGCGCAGCGGCCAATGCACCCTCGGTGCAGGCCAACGAGGCGGGGGTTGAAGCCACGCGTTCGGCTGCCATTGCCGCCGGTCGGCTGCCCGATCCGACATTGTCAGTCGGGATCGACAATTTCCCGATCTCGGGTCCGCCTGCTTTCACATTGAACGGTGACAGCATGACAATGGCGCGCGTCGGCGTCGAACAGGCGTTTCCCAATCCGGCGAAGCGCCGCGCCCAGCGCGGACGCGCCCAGGCGGGCATCGGCGTTGCGGAAGCCGACCTGGCGGTCGAAGCGCAGAATGTGCGGCTCGAGACCGCGCTCGCTTGGGTCGATCTTTATTATGCGAAGCGGCGGCTGGCCCAGCTTCAAAGGCTCGACCAAAGCCTTGGCGATTTGCAAACGACGGTTTCGGCGCGGTTGACGTCGGGCTCGGCACGACCATCGCAGGCCTTGGAACCCGCGCAGCTCCGAGCCGCCGTCAACGACCGCCGCAGCGAACTTGAGGCAGAGGTCGCCAAGGCGCAGGCCAGGCTTGCGCGCCTCACCGGCGATCCCGATGCCGATGTTTCCGGCGATCCGCCCGTTCTCGAAGTGGATGGTCCCCGCTTGCGGGTCAGTCTGGCATCGCTGCCGCGCCTGCAGGCGCTCGATGCCCAGACGCGCGCCGCAGACGCGGACACCGTGCTTGCCCGTGCGGACAAGCGACCCGACTGGCGGGTCGGCACATCATACGGCCGCCGCGATCCAGCCTATGGCGACATGGTCTCGGTTACCGTCAGCATCGATCTGCCATTCTTCGGAAAGCGCCGACAAGATCCCTTGATCGCCGCCCGCGAGAGCGAGGCGAACCGGGCGCGGCTGATGCGCGATGCCGGAGAACGCGACATCCTGGCCGCGCTCGATAGTGACCTTGCCGATCATGCAATGCACCACCAGCGACTGATGAACGCACGGCAAACACTGGTGCCACTTACCAAGCGCCGAGCCGAACTCGACATGGCGAGCTATTCCGCAGGAAAGCTCGATCTCGGCAGCGCCCTTCTGTCAACGTTGGCGCTAGCCGAAGCCGAAGTCGATGCCTTGTCGCGTGAGGCCGACGTCGCGCGCGATGCGATCCGGATCAATTATACCTATGGGGAGATGCGGCCATGAGCAACGACGCGGCAACGACGATGCGCTGGCGCGCAGGAATATTGGCGGCTGTCCTCGTCGCGGGCGGCGGCGGATATTGGCTCGGGCACAGGGGTGGGCCCAGCGAAGCTGGTTCAGGTCAATCGGGGCGGAAAATACTCTACTGGTACGATCCGATGGTGCCGCAGGAGCATTACGACAACCCCGGCGCGCGCTCCTCGATGGGGATGAAGACTCAGCCCAAATATGCCGATGAAGGTGGCGCACCCGGCGAAGCACCGGGGGTAACGGTCAATCCCGCCGCCATGCAGAATCTCGGCATCCGCATTGCAACGGCTGAGATGGGCCGCCTCGCCGCTACGCTCAACGTCACCGGCAGCATCGATTTCAACCAGCGCGATGTCGCGATCATTCAGGCGCGGTCGGGCGGCTTCGTCGCCCGCGTCTATGCCCGCGCTCCAGGCGATGTCGTGCGATCCGGTGCGCCGATAGCCGACGTCCAATTGCCCGAATGGGGCGGCGCACAGACCGAGTTCCTCGCGGTCAAACGGCTCGGCAGACCCGATCTCACCGCTGCGGCGCGCCAGCGGCTCAAGCTGCTGGGTATGTCCGATGGCTTGATCGCCAGCGTCGAGCGCTCAGGGCGGACCAATGGCACGGTAACGATTACCTCGCCGATATCCGGGGTAATTCAGACCCTCGATGTCCGCGCTGGAATGACGCTGGCTCAGGGTCAGACCTTGGCCCAGGTGACCGGCATTGGCTCTGTCTGGCTCAATGCTGCCGTGCCGGAGGCGCAGGCGGGAAGCGTCCGCGTTGGTCAAAGCGCGAGCGCCGTGCTTGCCGCCTTCCCTGGTGAGATGTTCAGTGGGCGCATCGTCGCGATTCTTCCGACCGCGCAGGCCGAGAGCCGCACAGTCACCGTCCGCATCGAGCTGGCCAATCGCGGCGGTCGCTTGCGCCCCGGCATGTTTGCACAAGTGGCACTCGGCGGCACGGGTAGCACGGTGTTGCTGGTGCCAAGCGAGGCAGTCATCCGCACCGGCACGCGAACGCTAGTGATGCTGGCGACCGGCAATGGCCGCTATCAGCCCGCCGAAGTCCGCACGGGCCGCGAAGGCGGCGGACAGACCGAGATACTCGAAGGACTGGCAGTAGGCGAAAAGGTTGTCGCCTCGGGTCAATTCCTGCTGGATTCCGAAGCGAGCCTGACCGGTATCGAAGCCCGAAAGCTGGGGGCCAAGAAATGATCGAATGGATCATCCGCGCCTCGGTCAAAGCACGGGGGCTGGTCGTGGTCGCGGCGCTGGTGCTGTCGGTAATCGGCATTGCGGCGGTCAGGACAACGCCAGTTGATGCATTGCCGGACCTCTCGGACGTGCAGGTCATCATCCGCACGACCTATCCGGGGCAAGCCCCGCAGATTGTCGAGAACCAGGTCACTTATCCGCTCACGACGACGATGCTCTCGGTTCCCGGCGCGCGGGTGGTGCGGGGCTATTCTTTCGTCGGCGACAGCTTTGTCTATGTGCTGTTCGAGGATGGCACCGATCTCTATTGGGCGCGCAGCCGCGTGCTGGAATATCTCTCGCAGGTTCAAGGCCGTCTGCCAGCAGGTGCAACCGCCTCGCTCGGCCCCGATGCCACCGGCGTTGGCTGGATTTACGAATATGCGCTGGTCGACAAGACCGGACGGCATGATCTCGCACAGCTCCGCAGCATCCAGGACTGGTTCCTGCGCTATGAGCTGAAGGCCGTTCCCGGCGTCGCCGAAGTCGCCAGCATCGGCGGCATGGTCAAGCAATACCAGGTCGTCGTCGATCCGCAGAAGCTGGCTTCATATGGCGTAACAGCGAACGATGTGAGCGAGGCCCTCAAGCGCGCTAATCAGGAAACTGGTGGCGGTGTCGTCGAAATGGCCGAAGCGGAATATATCGTCCGCGCGACCGGCTATCTCAAAACCCTGGACGATTTCCGGGCCGTGCCGATCCGCACCGCTGCGGGCGGAGTGCCGGTGACATTGGGTGACGTTGCTACGGTGCAGGTCGGCCCCGACATGCGGCGCGGGATAGCAGAACTGAATGGCGAAGGCGAAGTCGCGGGCGGTGTGATCGTCATGCGCCAGGGCAAGAATGCCCGCGAGGTGATCGAAGGCGTCCGCACCAAGCTCGCCGAACTCAAGGCAAGCCTGCCGCCCGGCGTCGAGATCGTCACCACCTATGACCGCTCGGGCCTGATCGACCGCGCGGTCGAAAACCTGACCGGCAAGCTGTTCGAAGAATTCCTGATCGTCGCGCTCGTTTGCGGCCTGTTCCTGTGGCACGCGCGCTCGGCGCTGGTGGCGATATTGACCCTCCCGCTCGGCATCCTCCTCGCCTTCATCGTCATGCGGGTTCAGGGACTCAACGCCAATATCCTGTCCTTGGGCGGCATCGCCATCGCCATCGGCGCGATGGTCGATGCGGCGGTGGTGATGATCGAGAACGCCCACAAGCATCTCGAACGCTGGTCGCACGACAACCCCGGCAAAGAGCTGGAAGGTGCGGAACGATGGGGTGTCGTCACCAATGCGGCGGCAGAGGTCGGCCCGGCGCTGTTCCTTAGCCTGCTCATCATCACCTTCTCGTTCATTCCGATCTTCTCGCTGCAAGGTCAGGAAGGGCGGCTATTTGCGCCGCTCGCCTTCACCAAGACATATGCGATGGCAGGCGCGGCCCTGTTGTCGATCACGCTCATCCCGGTTCTGATGGGCTGGCTGATCCGGGGACGGATACCGAGTGAGGATAGCAACCCGATCAACCGCTTCCTGACGCGCGTTTATCGCCCCGCGCTCGACTGGGTGCTGGCGAAGCCCAAGGCCGCGCTGCTGATCGCGGCGCTGGTGTTCGCGTCCAGCCTTTGGCCGATCACCCAGACTGGCGGCGAGTTCATGCCGCAAATGAACGAAGGGGACTTGCTCTATATGCCGTCAGCACTGCCGGGAATTTCGACGGCAAAGGCCTCGATGCTGCTCCAGCAAACCGACCGGCTGATCAAGACCGTGCCGGAAGTCGAAAGCGTTTTCGGTAAGGCAGGTCGCGCCGATACGGCAACCGATCCCGCCCCCCTCGAAATGTTCGAGACCACCATCCGCTTCAAGCCCAAAAGCCAATGGCGCAGCGGCATGACCCAGGCGAAGCTGATCGACGAGCTGGACAAGACCGTCAAAGTCCCGGGCCTCGCCAATTTCTGGATACCGCCGATCCGTAACCGGATCGACATGCTGGCAACGGGCATCAAAAGCCCGATTGGGATCAAGGTATCGGGCGCGAACCTCGAAGAGATTGATCGCACCGCGCGGCAAATCGAAGCGGTAGCCAAGACCGTGCCAGGAATCACTTCAGCTCTCGCCGAACGCCTTTCAGGCGGGCGCTATATCGACGTTTCCATCAACAGGGCCGCAGCGGCGCGATACGGTCTCAACGTCGCCGATGTGCAGGCCGTCGTGTCGGGCGCGATCGGCGGCGAGGCTGTCGGGCAAACCGTCGAAGGGCTCGCCCGCTATCCGATCAGCGTGCGCTACCCCCGCGAAATCCGCGACAGCGTCGACGACATTATCGATTTGCCGGTGCTGACACCCTCACGCCAGCAAATCACGCTCGGGACGGTTGCCGATGTCCATATCACCAACGGCCCGCCGATGCTGCGGAGTGAGAATGGCCGCCCTGCCACATGGGTCTATATCGATGGGCGGGGCCGCGCCCTGACCGAGATTGTCGGGGATCTGCAAAAGGCAGTGGCGCAGAAGGTCAAACTGCCGCCGGGGATCAGCGTGGCCTATACCGGGCAGTTCGAGTTTCTCGAACGCGCAACGCAGCGGTTGAAGATCGTGGTTCCGGCCACCCTGCTGATCATCTTCGCGCTGCTTTATGCGACCTTCCGGCGCTGGGATGAAGCCGCGCTCATCATGGTGACGCTGCCCTTCGCGCTGACCGGTGGGGTCTGGCTGCTCTATCTACTGGGGTTCAACCAATCGGTCGCAACGGGCGTCGGATTCATCGCGCTGGCGGGCGTGTCGGCCGAGTTTGGCGTGGTCATGCTGATCTACCTCAAATCCGCACTTGCCGAGAACAGCGATGTCGAATCCGCCGTCCGTGCCGGGGCGCTGCTACGCGTCCGGCCAAAGGCGATGACAGTGGCCGTGATCCTCGCTGGCCTGTTCCCCATCCTCATTGGCACCGGCACAGGTTCCGAAGTGATGAGCCGGATCGCCGCGCCGATGGTCGGCGGGATGCTGACCGCGCCGTTGCTCTCGATGCTGATCATCCCCGCCGCCTATTTGCTGATGCGGCGGCGCACCCAAGTTCAAACTCAAGGAGAACCAATATGAAGAAGACGATGATGATTGCCGCGCTGGTTGCGTTGCCGGTCGGCCTGTCCGGCTGCGACAAGAAGCCGGAAGCGCCAAAGATTGAAGCCCCCAACGCCGCCGCAACTGCCGATGCCATGTCGAGCATGGAGATGGCCGCAGGCAGCAAGATGGGCAAAGGCTCGGGCATTGTGACCGCTGTCGATGCCTTAACCGGCAGGATTACGCTCGATCACGGGGCCATCCCCGCCGTGGGCTGGCCCGCGATGAAGATGGGCTTCTCCGCCAAGCCCGATTTGCTCAAGGGCATCGCCGTTGGCGACAAGGTGGATTTTAATGTGACCGTGTCCGGCAGCGCAGGTGAGGTGACGGCGATCAGGAAGCACTGATTTTCGGCTGTCGAATTGCGAACCCGATATGGCTGCTAATGACCATATGAACCGAACCATGTGGTTAGATCGTCAAATCGGGCCGCAGTCCGCAAGGGAGTGCCAACAATTTGGGAAGCCGTAGGACGACGGTATCCGAATGAATAATGGCTGTTGGTAGTGGCGATTAGAACGAAGCGATTGTCCTGACGGCAACGACTATGCGGTGTACAAGGCAGGCGTCAATACGATCACCGCGCGCGATTTGCATGAGACCAAGCGCGCTATCGAGGCGATTTTATTCTGCCTGAAGCCGGATGAAGCCATCCATTAAGGACTGCAACAACCATGATCGAAGCCTTCTGGAGCTTGTCAGTCGATCAGGCGCTTGTTGCCACAGGAGGGGCCACTACCGGACTTGGCAAAGCCGAGGCTACAGCCCGGCTGCGCCGTGACGGCGCAAATGCAATTGGCGAGGTACAGCATCTGCCCGGACTCTTGCTGTTTGCCCGTCAGTTCAAGAGCCCGCTCGCGCTGATTCTGCTGTTCGGGGCCGGAATTTCTATGTTGCTCAGGGACTGGCTTGATGCCGCGATCATTCTGATGATTGTCGGCGGCAGCGGGTTGCTCAGTTTCACGCAAGAATATCGTGCATCCCAAGCCGTCGCCGCATTGCGGAGCCGACTTGCGCTCAAGGCAAAGGTGCTGCGCGCGGGCAAGCTGGCAGAAGTCCCGGTGCGAGAGATCGTCTGCGGGGATATCGTTGAGCTGTCAGCCGGCAATCTCGTTCCCGCCGATGGGCTGGTCCTGGCGGCCAAGGATTGCCTGGTGACCCAGTCGGCGCTGACCGGGGAATCGCTGCCGGTCGAAAAGTCGGCTGGTGTCCTGTCCGTCAATGCGCAGATCGCCGAGCGTACCAATGCGCTGTTCACCGGATCATCGCTGCGCAGCGGGACAGCGACCATGCTGGTCATCAAGACTGGCACTCAAACCGAGTTCGGAGCGATTGCCCGGCAGGTCGGCACGGCAGACGAAGAAACCGAGTTCACCCGAGGCATCCGCCATTTCGGCACCATGCTCTTGCGAGTGATGATCGTCATCGTGCTGGCCGTGCTGACGATCAATCAGTTGATGGGCCGCCCGATCATTGAATCGCTGCTGTTTGCCGTGGCTCTGGCGGTGGGCCTCTCGCCAGAAATGCTCCCAGCGATCATCAGCGTCACGCTGGCTGCCGGTGCGCGTCACCTTGCCGCAGACGGCGTTATCGTGCGCCGGCTGGATGCCATCGAGAATCTTGGCTCCATGGATGTGTTCTGCACCGACAAGACCGGCACGCTGACCGATGGCACGGTGCTGCTCGAATCGGCGATTGGCTGGAACGGAGCGCCTTCGGACGAAGTGATGCAGGCGGCCTTCCTCAATGCGACATTTGAAACCGGCATCGCCAACCCGCTCGACGAAGCCATTGTCGCGGCAGGTAAGGCTGCAAAGCTGAACACGGGCAAAGCGAAAAAGCTGGATGAGATTCCCTATGACTTTGTCCGCAGGCGGTTGAGCATACTTGTTGCCGATCCGGCAACTGCGGGACAGGTCCGGATAATCAGCAAGGGCGCTTTTGCCGAAGTGCTTGCGATCTGCACCCACATCCGCACCGGCAAGAGCGTGAAGCCGTTGGGTTCTCGCCTGCGCAAACAGGTCGATGAGTTGTTCCGGGCAAATGGCGAGGCCGGCTTCCGCGTGCTGGCGGTTGCCGAGCGCAGCCTGCCCGGCAAAACGCGCTTTGCCCGCGCTGACGAGACGAAGCTAACCTTGCTGGGTCTGTTGCTATTTCTCGATCCGCCCAAGCCGCAAGTCGCCCAGACGATCCGGGACCTTGCCGCGCTTGGCATCACGACCAAGATTATCAGCGGCGATAACCGCCATGTCACCGCCCATGTCGCCAGCCAGGTGGGGCTCGACCCCGCCTCGATCATTACCGGCGACATGATCGTGCAGATGTCTGACGACACATTGCGAGTCCGCGCCAGCAAGACCGCCATCTTTGCCGAGATCGATCCCCAGCAAAAAGAACGGATCATTCGCGCGCTGCAACACAAGGGGCATGCCGTCGGCTATATGGGCGATGGCATCAACGATGCCCCGGCACTGCGGCTGGCCGATGTCGGTATATCGGTCGACAAGGCGGTCGATGTTGCGCGGGAAAGCGCCGATATCGTCCTGCTCCACCGCGATCTCGATGTCCTGCGCCGGGGCGTGATCGATGGGCGGCGGACTTTCGCCAATACGCTGAAATATATCTCGATCACCACCAGCGCCAATTTCGGCAACATGGTGAGCATGGCACTGGCCACACCACTGCTGCCGTTCCTGCCGCTCTTGCCCAAGCAGATCCTGCTGAACAATTTCCTCTCCGACATCCCTTCGATCACCATTTCGACCGACAATGTCGATCCCGAGCATGTCGAAGTGCCGCAGCGTTGGTCGATCAGGGAGGTCCAGCGCTTCATGATCGTCTTCGGACTGGTCAGCAGTTGCTTCGATCTCCTGACCTTCGGCGCGCTGCGTTGGGTGTTCCGCACCGATGCGGCGATGTTCCAGACGGTCTGGTTCACGATCTCACTGCTCACGGAACTGGTGGTTGTCCTCGTCCTGCGCACCCGGCGGCTCAGCTGGCGCAGCAGGCCTAGCACTTTGCTGGCCGCGAGCACTGCGCTTATGGCGGTGATCGCCGTGGCGCTGCCACATATCCCGGGGTTCGACGGGTTGTTCAGTTTCGAGACCCCGACATGGCAGTTGATTGTCTTCAGCATCGCGCTAGTGGTAGCCTACGGCGCAGCCACCGAATACGCCAAGCGGCTGTTCTTCAAGGGGCAGGTCAAGCGCCGACGTCAGACCATATAGGCTAGCAGGCGATCAGGTGGCATTGTGGCGAATGTGGTGATGCTGTCCGCCAGCGCAAAAGGCAGGATCAGCGAGCGGCCATGCACCAGGGCGCCGCAGCTGTAGGCGATGTTGGGGAAATAGCCGAAGCGCTCGTCCGAAGTGGGCCGGATCAGGGGGCCAGCACCTTTGTCGGATCGTCCCTGTCGAGCAGGAAGCACCGATGCAGTAGTTGCGCACCGTAACAAAAGCGGCCCCGGCGATCGTCCGCACCTGCGCTTCGATGACAAAAGCGGCAATGCGATCCGCGTCGAAGCGGAAATCAAGCCAGTCGTGAAGCTGCCAGTTCCGGCGCATGATCGATAGAATGGCCTTCTATCGATCATAAAGTAGCATGATTGTGATCGATAAGGCGATGGTCGCATCCCGTTCGGACCTTAAATCCCAAAAAGTTGCAATAATTTGCGCTTAAGTCACAAAAAGTTGCTAGAGGGTCCGAAAGGGGCGCGTTTAATGCCCCAAAAATTCGCTTGAAGGCCTGCCGGAAGCATTCGTATCGAACGCGGCGATCAAATCTGCAGTGTCGCGCGCGTTGGCGCAGGGACCGATACGCAAGATTGCGACAAAGCTCTATACCTTCAATCTCGACGATCCGCCGAACAGATTGTCCGCCGCTCGCTCTGGGAGTTGGTGGCCGCCTATGCTCCAGGCGCGCTGATCGCGGACCGGACGGCCATCGAAAACCGCCCAGCGGCAGACGGTTCGATCTTCGTCGTTTCCGAGCGCAAGCGGGACGTAGAGCTCCCCGGCATCACAATCCGCTCGCGCAGCGCCACGAAGGCACCGAATTCGACGTGAACGAAGCGGCCGACATCGTGTTCAACAATGTCATCCCGCGCGACCGCCCCGAAGATGCCCATGGCGTGCTGGGGACATGGCAGATTGTTTCCGATCCGGTCGAGATGGCGAAGGTGCCCCGCGATCTGCAAATGCTGCTGTCGCTCATGCAAAGCCGCCATGCATTGCTGATGAGTGCGCGTCCCGACAAGCAGCCGGGCCGTTTCAAGAGTGAATCCAATCGCCCAAGGGCAACGCTGTTCGGCGCGCCCGATCAGGTCTAAGGTACCCTCGCGCGCGGATTTGAATATTATGACAGCCTCGATACGCCGTTCGCGCGCGCGGTGTTCATGATGTTTCTGGTGTCCGAGGTGCATCCGTTCGTCGACGGCAATGGCCGGATCGCGCGCATCATGATGAATGCCGAGCTGGTCACGGCGGGCGAAGAGCGCATCATCATCCCCACGGTCTATCGCGGCAACTACCTGACGGCGCTCAAGGCACTATCGCAGAGCAGCCAACCGACGCCGATCGTCCGGACGCTCGACTTTGCGCGCAAATGGGTTGCGGCGGT
>JARXKR010000242.1 GCA_030271565.1 Pseudomonadota bacterium | reverse complement strand
AGCATTGACAGCGCGCCGTGCCTTCGCCAAATGCGCGCTTCCTCGGCCGGATGGCTCCTTCTGGGAGCCGCACAAAGCGGGGCAACCCGACGCCGGCAAGCTGGTGTGGACAGGTGGCCGAGTGGTTAATGGCAGCAGACTGTAAATCTGCCCGCGAGAGCGTACGGTGGTTCGAATCCACCCCTGTCCACCACCCAGCTTTCACTAGGAAATCGAAAGCATAACCATGGCCCGACCGACCGAAGAAAAACCCAAACGCGCATTGCGCGGCCGCGCCGGGCGGATGAAGGGCGGGCGCGGTTCGGGCCAGGCCAGCACCGGCGCGGTGCGGCTGTGGGGCCGCCATGCGGTCGAGGCTGCGCTGATGAACCCCGAACGCCAGCACCGCAAGCTGTGGGCGACCCGCGAAGGGGTCGCCTCCTTGGACGGCGAACTGCCCGCCGATTTCAAGGTCGAATATGCCTCGCCGGCCGATCTTGCCCGGCTGGTCGCGCGCGATGCGCCGCATCAGGGGCTGGTACTCGAATGCAATGCGCTTGAGGATATCTTCCTTGAGGACGTGCTCAGCGATGACGCGTCGCGGCCGCTGCTGGTGCTCGATTCGGTCACCGATCCGCACAATGTCGGCGCGATCCTGCGCTCGGCTGCTGCGTTCAATGCCGCCGCGATTATCACACAGGACCGCCATGCCCCGCCCGAGAGCGGAGTGGTCGCCAAGAGCGCTTCGGGCGCACTGGAAGTCGTGCCATGGGTTCGCGTGGTCAACCTGTCGCGCGCGCTCGATGAGATTGCCGAGGCGGGATACTGGCGGATCGGGCTCGATGGCGCAGGCACCGACACGCTCGCCGAAGCGCTGCCCAGCGGTCCGGTTGCACTGGTGCTTGGTGCTGAGGGCGAAGGCATGCGCCACAATATTGTGCAGCACTGCGATGCCCTGGCTCGACTGCCAATCAGCAGCGCGATAGAAAGCCTCAACGTCTCGAACGCTGCGGCCATTGCCCTTTATGCGATTGCGACCCGCGGCTGAGAGCCTGCCGGGGGGTGTTGCGAT
The DNA here is from genome assembly GCA_030271565.1 of Pseudomonadota bacterium. Classification (GTDB taxonomy): domain Bacteria; phylum Pseudomonadota; class Alphaproteobacteria; order Sphingomonadales; family Sphingomonadaceae; genus Novosphingobium. The sequence goes on along the minus strand of JARXKR010000242.1, from coordinate 1,743 downwards.
GCTGAATTCTCTGAACTTGCGGCGCAGCGCGATGGTCGCGGTCGTCACTGCTTGCGCGCTTCTTCTCGCAGCATGCCTCGTGCTTCCGGGCAAATTCGCCGCAACCCTCGATATTCGCAAGGACGGCCATTTCACGTACACTTACAAAGGCCAGATCCTGATCCTCGGCCTGACCAAACTCGCTGAAACCGCGATGAAGGCTCCAGCTGCGGCCAAGTTCGAGCTTGAGCCGTGCTACAAGGATGACAGCGAAACCGAACGCGCCTGCAGTGCGGCCGAGACCGCCAAGCAAAAGTCCGATTGGCAGACCGCACAGACAGCCGCCGCGACCAAGCGCGACGCAGACCTCGCCGCGTTCAAGAAAGTGTTCGGCGGGATCGACCCGAATGACCCGAAAGCTGCAGCCGAACTGGCCGAGCGGATGGGGCACCAGGCGGGGTGGAACAGTGTGATCTACAAGGGTAACGGGGTCTACGATGTCGATATCACCATCACCGGCATGCTGGATCGCGACTTCGAATTCCCAACCATCGAGCGGATGCCGGGGATGATCCCCTTCCTGGTGATCAACCGCCGCGCCAATGGCGAGGTCCGGATCGATTCGCCGCTGATGCAATATGCCACGATGGGCATGCCAGGCGGAGCCGCCGCGCAGATCTATGCGCAAGAAAGGATGATGGGCGATAGCAAACCGTGGCCCGATTTCCCGCAAGCTGACGGCCACCTGACGCTGACCACCGACGGGGTTATCCTGTCGAACAATACCGAACATGGTCCCAAACCGGTCGCGAACGGCAAGCAGCTCGATTGGGACATCAGCGGCCACACCCCGATCCCGCCGATGGCGCTGATCGAACTGGGGAACTAGGCCAAGCTATCTTGGCGGGTCGGTGACCTTAAGCGAAGTCGTGTAAGTTACCCTCTTGCGCACAGCTCGACCTTGGGCGTCAGTGAATGGAGCGAACTTCACGCCACTTGAGCAAGGGTCGTTTGGTCCTAAGTCGTAGCTCCTCAATCCGTTGACCGTTTTGACACAATTGCTGGCTGATCCATCCACTTCGATCACAAAACTCACCTCGGCCAATTCCGGCTTGATCTGGATCGGCACAGGCGGTCCTTCCGGGATAATCCAGCGGACGCGGTTGGTGTAAGTGCTGGCCGTTACTTTGCCGTGTTTGTCGAGAGCAGGGCGAAATACGGCTCGTTGCGTGATCAGTGCGCACGTAGCGGCATCCAGCGAAGGCGATCCGCTGGAATGCACAATCGTGCATGTACTCACGCGGCCTTGAGGACTGATTCCAACCCGAAAAGATGTCGTGCCTTCTTGATGGTTCCGAAGTGCGACTACAGGGTAATCGTTGGTTGTGACCCAAGTTGCCGGGTTACCGGTCGGTATCGGCAGTCTGGCCGATCCCGGTGGCGAAGGTGGCGGTGGCGCCACGGGAGCAGATCCCAAGGCTGGCGGAACAGGTGTTTCCTCCGCGACAACCGGCTGGCTAGCAAGACCAAGCACTGAAATCGGCATAAGCGCCGCGCCGACTGCTGCCAATGCTCGCATCAGACATACTCTCCACTGTTTCCGGTGAACCTGTAGCAAGGACACCGCAGACAGCAACCGCTTGCCCCGCCGCGCGGCCAATCCTAATGCCTCACCCATGTCCGATGCCGTCTCGCCTCTCGCCCGCCCCTTCCCCGCGATGCTGCCGATTGCCGGGGTGACGCTGCGCGTGGCGCGCGCGGGGT
>JARXKR010000036.1:1167-15214 GCA_030271565.1 Pseudomonadota bacterium | reverse complement strand
AACGGTTGCCCGCTGGTCTTGTTGAGCGGTTTCGCATCGACGAGGAACTGGTCACGCAGTACGGTCTTGAACTGGCCGGTGTTCATCTCGGGGACGAGGATCTTGTCGTAACCCCTCAGAAGATCACCAAGATTTGCCGGGAGCGGCCAGACGTGGCGGACGTGGATGTGGCTCACGTCAATGCCCTTGGCGCGCGCGCGGCGGACGGCCTGATGGATCGGGCCGAAAGTGCTGCCCCAGCCGACCACGGCGAGCTTGCCGCTGCTCTCACCCAAAGCAACGTCCTGCGCCGGAATGCTATTCGCCACGCCATCGATCTTGGCCTTGCGCGCGTCGGTCATGGTCTGGTGCGCGGCGGGGCTGTAATCAAGGTTGCCGGTTCCGGGGTTCTTCTCGATCCCGCCGATCCGATGCGTCAGCCCCGGGGTGCCCGGCTTGATCCATGGCCGCGCGCCCTTTTCGTCGCGCGCATAAGGCAGCAGCGTGTCGTTCGGGCCGTTGCGTTCCGTCAGGAAGGTCACCGGGAACGGGGCGTAGCTCGCGGGATCGGGGACCAGCCACGGCTCGGCCGCGTTGGCAATGTAGCCGTCGGTCAGCAGAATCACCGGGGTCATGTACTGGGTGGCGATGCGGCAGGCTTCGATCGCGCAGTCGAACGCGTCCGACGGGCTGCACGCGGCAACCACCGGGATCGGGCTATCGCCGTTGCGGCCATAGATTGCTTGATAGAGATCGCTCTGCTCGGTCTTGGTCGGCAGCCCGGTCGAGGGCCCGCCGCGCTGTGAATTGACGATCACCAACGGCAGCTCGGTCATCACCGCGAGCCCCATCGCCTCGGTCTTGAGCGCGATACCCGGCCCCGAGCTGGAGGTTACCCCAAGCTTGCCCGCATATGACGCGCCAATCGCAGCGGCAATCGCGGCGATTTCGTCCTCGGCCTGGAAGGTCGTGACGCCGAATTCCTTGAGCCGCACCAGACTGTGCAGGATCGAGCTGGCCGGCGTGATCGGATAGCCGCCGAAGAACATCTCCAGCCCCGCGAGCTGCGCACCCGCAACCAGTCCCAGCGCGACCGATTCCGCGCCAGTAATCGTGCGGTACAGTCCCGCCTTCGCCGTCGCCGGATCGACGTGAACCTTGTGCAATTGCCCGCCCAGTTCAGCCGTTTCGCCATAGGCGTGCCCAGCATTAAGCGCGGCGATGTTGGCATCCGCCAGCACCGGCTGCTTGACGAACTTGGCCTTGAGCCAATCGATCAGCGGCTGCCGCTCGCGGTCGAACATCCACAGCGCGAGGCCCAGCGTCCACATGTTCTTGCAGCGCAGCGCTTCCTTGTTGCCAAGGCCATACGGCTTGACCGATTCCATCGTCAGCGCGGAGATATCGAAGGCCAGCACCTGCCATTTGGCGAGGCTGCCATCGTCGATTGGCGAGACCTCGTACTTGGCCTTGTCGAGGTTGCGCTTGGTGAACTCACCAGTGTCGGCAATGATCAGCCCGCCGGGCTTGAGCGCGTCCACATTGGTCTTGAGCGCCGCTGGGTTCATCGCCACCAGCACGTCGGGCGCATCGCCGGCGGTTTCGATATCGGTCGAGCCGAAATTGATCTGGAACGCCGAGACCCCGAACAGCGTGCCCTGCGGCGCGCGGATTTCGGCGGGGAAATCGGGGAAAGTGGCGAAATCGTTGCCCGCCAGCGCGCTCGAGAGCGTGAACTGCCCACCGGTCAGCTGCATCCCGTCGCCCGAATCCCCGGCGAACCTGACAACAACGGCTTCGGGATGATTTGAAACGGAAACTTCGGGTTCGGCGACTAGGCTGGCCATGTATCTTCCTTGCGAGGCGCGACAAAGCGGCCATATTTGGCTGCCCGCGGCGCCTTGTCCCCTCACGTGGTGCGGCGCAATCAAGAAAAACTGCTGCACCGCCAATTCCCGCTCGACAAGAGAAGTGTGGAACGGCCTAGTCAAGTGGCAATTCGCCATTTAACCTGTCGATTAAAGGGACTGGTTCGCGGCACCTGCCTCGTCATTGCGAGCGCAGTGAAGCAATCCAGAGCCCCGGGCGCGACGCTCTTCGTCGCTGCGCTCCTCGCAATGACGAAGTTATGGGATAAGGAACTGAACTGATGGCCGATGATTCGATTTATGTGCGCCCCGATGTTGCCGGATTCCTCGCGCTGGTGAACTCCGTGCCGCAGCCCGAGGCGCTGATCCCCGAGGAACAGCGCGCCGGATACCTGGCGATGAAGGCCATGACCGAGGCCGATCCACGGCCCCTGGCGGTGATCAAGGATCTGAATTGCCCCGGACCCGCCGGCCCGATCGCGGTGCGGTTCTATGATGTGCGCGAAGCCCGCGAGCCTTCGCCGGTGATCCTGTTTTTCCACGGCGGCGGTTATGTGATCGGCGATCTCGATACCCACAACTCGCTGTGCACCGAACTGTCGCACGTGCTCGATCTGCCGGTGCTGGCGGTCGATTACCGGCTCGCGCCCGAAGCCCCCTTCCCCGCCGCGCCCGACGATTGCGAAGCCGCCGCGCGCTGGCTCGCGGCAAGCCCGGCCGAGCTTGGCCGGACGGTCACCGGGCTGGTCACGATCGGCGGCAGCGCCGGGGGCAACCTCGCCACAGTCACCGCGCGGGCGTTGTGTGATAAACCGGCCGACGCGCCGATGCTGCTGCAGGTGCTGCTCTATCCCGCCACCGACGAATCGCAGGACGGGTCGATGGAAACCTTTGCCGAAGGGCATTTCCTGACCAAAGGCGCGATGGATTGGTTCTATTCGCTGTATCAGCCCGAGAGCGGCAACCCGCGGGCCTTTCCCTTGCTCGCCGAGGCCAAGGGGATGTGCCCGGCAATCATAGCCACTCCAGGGCTCGATCCGTTGCAGGATCAGGGACGCCGGATGGCGGCCAAGCTGGTCGCAGCAGGGGTCGATACGCTTTACCTCCATTTGCCCGGGCTGACTCACGACTTCTCCACGACCCGCAAGGCCCTGCCGAGCGCGCAAGTCGATATGGAGAAGATAATGGCTGCAATGAAGTTGATGTTGGGACGCTGATCGGCCAAAGGCGCGGCGATGAGCGACGATAAAGCCAATCTTCCGTACCGTCCCTGCGTTGGCGTCATGCTGGTCAATGGCCAGGGACTGGTCTTTGTCGGCCGGCGGATCGACACCCGCGGCCAGCCCGATGAAGGCGGCGTCTATTGGCAGATGCCGCAAGGGGGGATCGACGAAGGCGAGGATCTCCATACCGCCGCATACCGCGAACTGAGCGAGGAAACCGGAGTCTTGCCCGAACAGGTTACCCTGATCGCGCAGACCCGCGAGGAGCTGTTCTACGACCTGCCCGACGACCTGGTCGGCAAGCTGTGGAAGGGTCAGTATCGCGGCCAGCGCCAGCACTGGGTGCTCGCGCGGTTCGGCGGCGAGGACAGCCACGTCAAGCTGGATGCCCATGATCCGGCCGAGTTCGAGGAGTGGAAATGGGTCGAGCCGGACCTGCTACCCGACCTCATCGTCCCGTTCAAGAAACGGGTCTATCGAACTGTTCTAGAAGAGTTTCGTGATCTGATCTGACGATCAGTTGCTGGTCACTACGGGCTTTATCTCGACCTGCGCGGCGGTGACGATCTGAGGCGCAGGCCCGCGCGCGATTGCCGCGCTTAGGGTTTCGGCCGGGGCGCAGCTCTTGCTGCCGCACAACTGCTCAAGTCGCGCGAGGTTGAGCTTGGCCTTCTCGACCGCGCCCTTTTCAACTAGCGCTTCGCCTTCACCGGCGATGGCGTACTGGTTGCTCGGATCGAGCTTGAGCGCCTGGCGGTAATAGTGCAGCGCCTTGCCCTGCATGCCCTGCTTGCGCGCTGCTTCGGCGAGGTTGAGGTAAATCGCGACATGCCCCGGCTGGATTGCCAGCGCGCCTTCGAAATCGGCCACCGCATCCTCGACATTGCCTGCCGACAGCGCGGTCCGGCCCTGCTGGACCAACGCCGCAGCGCGCGGATCGAGCGGTACGGGCGGTGCGCCGTAACTGGTGCTGGCGGTCAATAGTGCCGCCAGCGCAAGCGCCAGGGCGACCGGAGTATAACGCATGATTTGCTCCTTGAGCGTAAGCATTTGCGCGTCTGTTATCATGGCGAAACAAAACGTGCGATGAAAAAGCCGTCGGTTGCGTCGTGTGCGGGGGACAGTCGCAGGCCCAGCCCGCGCGGCGTTCCGGCGGCCAATTCGGGAGGCTGCGCCGACCATTCGGGATGCCGCTGCAGGAATGCTTCGGCTTGACTTGCGCCCTCTTCGTCAAGCAGCGAGCAGGTCACATAGACCAGTCGCCCGCCCGGCTTGATCAGCGTTGCGGCAAGATCAATCAATCGCATCTGCAGCGTGGTCAGCCGGGCCAGCTCGGCCCCGCTGAGCCGCCAGCGCGCCTCGGGATTGCGCCGCCAGGTGCCGGTGCCCGAACAGGGCGCATCGACCAGTACGGCATCGCACTGTCCGGCCAGGTCGGCCAAAATCTCAGCCTCGCGCCCGGGGTTGAGCAACCGGGAATCGAAATTGATCGCTCCAGCCCGCGCCGCGCGCGATGCCAGCCGCGAGAGCCGGCCGCGATCGGTATCGGTAGCAATCAGCCGGCCCCGGTTGTCCATCGCCGCGGCCAGCGCGAGCGTCTTGCCCCCCGCCCCGGCGCACAGGTCGAGCACGGTTTCGCCGGGCCTTGCGGCCAGCTCCATGCAGCACAGCTGCGAGCCGGTATCCTGCACTTCGATTAGGCCCGCGTGATAGGCTTCCCACTGTTCGACCGGAGTTCCAGCAGGAAAGCGCAAGGCATTTGGTGCCTGCGTCGGTCCGCCCGCCAGCGGCAGCGCGCCAATATCGCCTTTGAGTGGATTCACCCGAACATCGAGCGGCGCGCGGCCCAGCAAAGCTGCCGCCTCGTCTCCGGCGATCCCGCTTTGTGCCAGCTTTTCTTCCAGCCAGCGCGGCGCAATTCCGGTGCTCGCCACCGGCTCACCCGGCACCAGCGGATCGGGCGCATGCGGCGAACCATCGAACAGCGGCAATATCGCCGGGTCGCCCTGCCCCAGCCGCAGCATCGCGGCGCGGCCGCTCACGGGAATTTCGCCGCAGGCTCGCACCGCTCCGTAGACCAGCTCACGCACCGCACGCCGGTCGCCGCTGCCCATGTAGCGTCGGGTCTTGAACCATTCAGCGACGATCCGGTCGGCGCTTGCACCTTGCCCGCGCGCTGCGGCGATGATCAGGTCAAGCAGCTCGATCGCCGACTGGACGCGCGCGGCGGGAGTCACGGCCTATTGCGTCGGGTAGTTGGGCGCCTCGCGCGTGATCGTCACGTCGTGGACGTGGCTTTCGCGCAGGCCGGCGTTGGTGATCCGGACGAATTCGGCGCGTTCCTGAAGGTCCGGAATGGTCGCCGATCCGGTGTAGCCCATCGCCGCCTTGATCCCGCCGACCAGCTGGTGGACCACGTCCTTGGCAGGGCCCTTGTACGGCACCTGACCTTCGATCCCTTCGGGCACCAGCTTCATCTGGTCCTTAATGTCTTGCTGGAAATAGCGGTCGGCACTGCCGCGCGCCATCGCGCCGACCGAGCCCATCCCGCGATAGCTCTTGTAGACCCGGCCCTGATACAGGAACGTCTCGCCCGGCGCTTCCTCGGTCCCGGCGAGCATCGAGCCGACCATGATCGTGCTCGCGCCTGCTGCCAGCGCCTTGGCCGCATCGCCCGAGGTGCGCAGCCCGCCATCGGCGATGATCGGCACTCCGGCCTCGCGCGCCGCACGCGCGGCTTCCATCACCGCGGTGAGCTGCGGCACGCCGACCCCGGCAACTACGCGGGTGGTGCAGATCGAGCCCGGCCCGATCCCGACCTTGACCGCATCGGCCCCGGCATCGATCAGCGCCTTGGTCGCCGCGTACGTGGCGACGTTGCCCGCGACGACCTGCGCGGAATTGCTGAGCCGCTTGACCCGTTCGACCGCGCGCGCGACGTCCTTGTTGTGGCCGTGCGCGGTATCGATGATCACCACATCGCATTCGGCGGCGAGCAGTGCCTCGGTCCGCTCGTAACCAGCGTCTCCTACCGTCGTCGCGGCCGCGACGCGCAGGCGGCCAGTGGCATCCTTGGTCGCGGCGGGATAAGTGACTGCGCGCTCCATGTCCTTGACCGTGATCAGCCCGGTGCAATGGAATTGCTCATCGACCACCAGGAGTTTCTCGATCCGGCGCTGGTGCAAAAGCCGCTTCGCCTCTTCCTGACTGACCCCCGCGCGAACAGTGACCAGACCTTCGTGCGTCATCAGCTCGCGTACCGGCTGCTTCGGGTTGTCGGCGAAGCGCACATCGCGGTTGGTCAGGATCCCGACCAGCTTACCGCCCAGTTCGACCACCGGGATACCCGAGATGCGGTTCGCTTCCATTAGCGCGCGGGCCTCGCCCAACGTCGCATCCGGCGCGATCGTGATCGGGTTGACCACCATCCCGCTTTCGAAGCGCTTGACCGCGCGCACTGCGGCGCACTGCTGTTCGATCGTCAGGTTGCGGTGGAGCACCCCGATTCCGCCCATCTGCGCCATGACGATCGCCATGTCGGCCTCGGTCACGGTGTCCATTGCCGACGAAATCACCGGGATGTTGAGTGCGATCTCGCGGGTCAGCCGGGTGCTGGTGTTGGCCATCGAAGGCACGATGTCGGACTCGCCCGGACGCAGCAAAACGTCGTCGAAGGTCAAGCCAAGCGGAATCTCGGGAAAAGCCACAGTACCTCTAACGGTTCGATTCGTGGCGGCCCATGTAAACGCAGTGAGCGGATAGGGCTAGGGCCGCTTGGGCACTTTCTTCGGATCGCCGAACCAGCGCACCAGCGCGGCCAGGAATTCGACATCATCGGCCGCCCCGCCCAGCTCCAGCCCGGGCTTCACCACGTCGCTCGGGCGGTGGTAATCGGTCTCGAAAAAGCGCTCGACCAAGGCGAGGTCGGACCACGAGCTGGAAACCATCACCGCCGGCACATCGTGTTGCAGCAAAGCCCAGCCGTCCTGCCGCTTGACGTAAGCATTGGCCTTCTCGTCAAACACCACCTTCTTCTTTTGCTGCTTGGCCACCGCTGCGATCTGCGGGTCGAGCCCGGTCAGCCCCTTGCCAACCACGCCAAAGGGCTGACCGGCCGGGGCCAATGCAACGCTGTCGATATTGAACGCGGCAACGAATTGCGCGAGCGGGATCGGCGGGTTTTCGGCAAAGGCCTGCGCCCCAAGCAGCCCGAGTTCCTCACCGGTGGTGGCAATAAAATAGACGTCGCGGTCCATCTGCGGACCTTTGGCGAGCCGCCGCGCGGCTTCGATCAGCACCGCCAGGCCGCTGGCGTTATCGATCGCGCCGTTGCAGATCAGGTGCTCTGCGGGCGGCTGCGCACAAGTGCCGAAGTGGTCCCAGTGCGCCACCAGCAGCACCGCGCCCAGTTCAGGCCGTCTGCCCGGCAGCCTGCCGATCACGTTGTGGGTGTGGATCCGGGTTTCGCGGCTGGTCGCCTCGAGCGACGCGGTCAGATCGAGCGGGATCGGCGCGAAGGTTGGTGCCGCCGCTGCCGCTGTCAGGCTGGCAAGCGACTGCTTTGACCCCGTCAAGACCCCGCCCAGCGCGCTCGCCGAGATGAACGCATCGATATCGCCGCCGAGTTCAGCCCCGGCCAGAGCGTACCCTTCGCGCCCGCGCAGCGCCGCGACGTGCGCCAGGCTGCGATCACCATCGAGCACCGTCAGCACGCCCGACGCGCCGGCCGCCAACAAGGCGCTCTGGCGCGTGCTGTCATCGCGTCCGCCATCGAGCAGCACCGCGACCCGTCCGGCCAGATCCGCGCGCGGCGGGATCACTGCGCCGGTACCGACGAACAGCAGCGGTGCGTTCTCAACCAGCGCACGCTTGCCCGAGGTAATCACCAGCACTTGGTCCCGCGCCACGAACACCCGTTTGCCGCGCCGCGAGAACACCGCGCGGCTGGCGTCGGGCAGGCGGCCGACCAGCGTGACTGGCGCAAACCACGGGTGGCCGGGATCGTTGGTGCCCGAGACCAGCCCGATATCCGACCAGTGCTGGCCGATGTAGCGCAGGGTCTTGGCCTCACCGTCGGTCCCCGGCTCGCGCCCGCCATAGGCGTCACTGGCAAGTTCGGTGATGTGGCCAAGCAGCTGCTGCCGCAGCTGCGCCGCCTCTTTATCCTGGCGCGACGCGGCGGCGAGGGGGTCAAGCGTCAGCGCCGCTGCAAGCAGCCAAAGGATCAATCGGCTCATCGCTGAAGAGAAACGCTTCATCGCAGTCGTCTCACACCAATTGGCCCGCTCGGGCAAGCGCGATGTGCGCCAGTCTAAGCGATATCTGGGCGCGGTGGCAGGAAAGTTACACCAGGCGCGGGCAGCTCATTCGGCGGTCCAGCCGCCGTCCATGCTCATGTTCGCGCCGGTGATCTGCGCCGCGGCATCGCTGCACAGGAACGCCGCCATCGCACCAACATCCTCGGGCTGGACGAATTGCTTGGTCGGTTGGCGCTGCAGCAGCACGTCGTTGATCACCTGTTCGCGGGTTAATCCGCGCGCTTCCATCGTCCCGGGGATCTGGTTCTCCACCAATGGCGTCCAGACGTAACCCGGACTGATGCAGTTGGCGGTGATCTTGAAGGTCGCCAGCTCAAGCGCGAGCGTCTTGGTCAGCCCGGCGAGACCATGCTTGGCCGCGACATAGGCCGATTTGTACGGCGATGCGGTGAGCGAATGCGCGCTCGCGGTATTGATGATCCGTCCCCAACCCGCTGCTTTCATGTGCGGGATCGCGAGCCGGCAGGCGTCGAACGCCGCGGTCAGGTTGAGCGCGATGATCTGGTCCCATTTCTCGACCGGAAACTCTTCGACCGGGGCGACGAATTGCATGCCTGCGTTGTTGACCAGCACGTCGATTGGCCCGGCCCCGGCCATCAGCGCCTCAACCCCGTCTCGGCGCGAGAGGTCGGCGGCAACGTGTTGCGCTCCTAATTCCTCGCATAGCGCGGCGATCGCGTCCGCCCCGCCGAACCCCGAGAGGACCACTTCGGCCCCTTCGGCCACGAGCGCGCGGGCGATAGCGAGCCCGATCCCCGAGGTCGACCCGGTGACCAGCGCGCGTCTTCCGGCAAGGCTCATATCCGACTCCAAGTGTTTGATTAATCCGCTATGTAGGTGCCATTGCTGCTGGGCCGCCAATTGTCCAGTCCGGGAGAAGAACCGATGCGCCTTGATGAATTCGACCCCAATTCGGTCAATGTCGAAGACCAGCGCGGCAGCGGCGGCAGAGGGTTTTCGGTCGGACGCGGCGGACAGGTCGGCTGCGGGACATTGGTGGTAGCACTTGTGTTGTCTTACGTCCTCGGGGTCGATCCCGGTCAGCTGCTGGGCGGAATGGAGCAAGCTTCCGCCCCGCAGGAGCAGACCGGCGGACCGGTCGCGGGGACCAACGCCAGCGAGAGCTGCAAGCTCGATCAGGCCAGCCTCGAATCGTGCAATGCGCTCTCTTCGCTCAACAAGACCTGGCAGCCGATTTTCGCAGCGGCCAAGATCACATTCCAGGCGCCGGGGCTGGTATTCTACCAGAACGTGGGCTCATCCGGCTGCGGTTCGGCGCAAAGCGCAATGGGGCCGTTTTATTGCCCCGAGGACCAGAAGATCTACCTCGACACCGATTTCTACCGGCAGATGGATCAGGAACTGGGCGCAACCGGGCAGTTCGCCCGTGATTACGTAATCGCCCACGAGTATGGCCATCACATCCAGAAGATGACCGGCGACTCCGACCAGATTCGCAGTGCGCAGCAGCAAAATCCGCGCGCGGCCAACCAGCTCTCGGTGAAGCTCGAGCTACAGGCCGATTGCTACGCCGGGGTGTGGGCGGCGAAGAACAAGGACCGGCTCGATCCGGGCGACATGGAAAGCGGGCTTAACGCCGCGCACCAGATCGGCGATGATAACCTGATGCGCAGCGCCGGACGCAATCCCAACGAAGCCGCGTTCACGCACGGGTCGAGCGCGCAGCGGATGGACGCGTTGCGGCGCGGGATGCAAGGTGCCGACGACAACGCCTGCAACGTCTATATGCAGCAATGACAGGTATTTAAGCGGGAGGAGCAGGAACGTTTGCAGGTTTGGCACGTTACGCGGGCATGACCAAAAATCCTGCAAGACCTGCCCTGCGCCTGTTTACGGCTGCCCTGTTCGCCGCTTGCGCGATTGCGGCACTGCCAGCAGCGGCGCAGGATAAGTCGGCGCCGCCGCGTTCGATCAAGGACAAGAGCGTCAACGCGGTCGACGTCGTAGCCACCCCGGTAAGCGACCTTGGGCTGCGTAATGGCAAGATCCCGCCGGTGCTCGAAGCAGCAGTGGCCGATCCTTACGACATGGCCGGGATCAAAACCTGCGCACAGATTTCGACGCGGGTTAGCGAGCTCGATGCCGTGCTTGGCCCCGACCGCGATATTCCGCAAGACCGTGCCGAAAAGCTGAGCGTCGGGCGGGTGGCGCAGGCTGCCGTCGGCCAGTTCATCCCGTTCCGCGGGATCATTCGCGAAGTCAGCGGCGCCAATTCGCACCAGCGCAAGGTCGACGATGCGGTCGAGGCCGGCACCGCGCGGCGCTCGTTCCTCAAAGGCTACGGCCAGGCGCGCGGATGCGCTTATCCGGCGCGCGAGGTGACCCCCGCCGCGCTGGCGTCGCTCGAAGCGCAAGCCGCACGCGACAAGGCAGAGCAGGAGGCCGCGAAGGCCAAGGCCGAAGCAGAAAAGCAGCGCGCCCATAGCCGCTAAGCGGCTTTCCCCGCGCCGCACACTTCGCTAACGCCGCCCAATGCGACTGAGCGACTGTCACAACATCGACGATTTCCGGCTCCTCGCGAAGCAGCGGCTGCCGTGGCCGGTGTTCGATTATATCGACGGCGCCGCCGATGATGAGCTGACCAAGGCGCGCAACACAGCCGCCTACGCCCGCGCCGATCTTGTCCCAGACGTGCTCGCCGGGGTTAGCGAGATCGACACCTCGTGCACCATTCTCGGGCGCAAGTCGGCGTTGCCGCTGCTGCTCTCGCCCACCGCGCTGCAACGCGTGTTCCACTGGCAAGGCGAGCGCGCGGTGGTTCGCGCCGCTGAAAAGTTCGGGCTGTGGTGCGGAATTTCCAGCCTCGCCACCGTCAGCATCGAGGAAATCGGCGCGATGACTACCGCGCCCAAGCTGTTCCAGTTCTATTACCACAAGGACCGCGGGCTCAACCGCAGCATGATCGAACGCTGCCAGGCGGCCAAGTTCGATGCAATCGCACTGACCGTCGACACTATCGTTTCGGGCAAGCGCGAACGCTGTGCTCGCAGCGGTTTCACCTCACCGCCCAAGTTTACCGCATCCTCGGCGCTGTCCTACGCGATGAAGCCGCGCTGGGCGATCGACTATATGTTGCGGGAGAAGTTCTCCCTGCCCAACCTCGACAGTCACGTGCGCGAAGGCACCGGCGAGGCGGTTTCGATCGCGGGCTATTTCAACACCATGCTCGACCAAACGCTCGACTGGACCATGGCCGAACAATTGCGCGACGATTGGGGCGGCAAGTTCGCGCTCAAAGGCGTGATGAGCGTCGCCGATGCGCGCCGCGCCGCCGATATGGGGATCGACGCGATCATGATCAGCAACCACGGCGGCCGCCAGCTCGACGGCAGCCGATCGCCGTTCGACCAGCTCCCCGAGATCGTCGATGCGGTGGGCGGCCGGATCGAGATTATCTGCGACGGCGGGGTGCGCCGCGGCACCCACGTGCTCAAAAGCCTGTGCGCCGGCGCGACTACCGCCTCGGGCGGGCGGCTGTACCTCTACGCCCTCGCTGCGGCGGGACAGGACGGGGTCGAACGCGCGCTGGGCATCTTGCAGGACGAGATCGTGCGCGGGATGCAACTGATGGGGGTCAAGTCGGTGGCCGAATTGAGCGAAGACCGGCTGCGCTGGCGGTAGTCCCACATTGCCGCCATCACGGCCTGTGCAGCCTAGTCGCCCGGCAGGCCGCCGGTCTGGCGCAGCCCCTCGCCCAGCGCCAGCGCGGCCGACATGGCCAGGTTGATCGACCGCACTCCGCTGCGCATCGGCAGGCGCAGCCGCGCGTGGCAGGCCTCGGCAACAGCAACAGGGACACCCGCACTTTCCTTGCCGAACAGCAGCACATCGTCTGGCCCGAAGGCAAAGTCATAGGCCGATTGCGCAGCTTTGGTGGTGAACAGCACCAGTCTGCTCGCACCGATCGATGCCCGGAATGCCTCAAAGTTTGCATGGCGCGCCACTTCCACGTGATCGATATAGTCCATCGCCGCCCGCCGCACGCGCTTGTCGTCCCACACAAACCCCAGCGGCTCGATCAAGTCCACCGCTGCGCCAAGGCACGCGCCCAGCCGCAATACCGAGCCGACATTTCCGGCGATCTCGGGTTCGAACAGGGCGATGCGCATGGCGGGTGATTGGCCTTGGTTGGCGGGGTGCGCAAGAGGCTCGTGCGCCGCCAAAGTTTACACGAAGTTTACACCAAAACCGCTGCGGCGCTTGGCGCGGAACCGCCCCGCAATGCGTTTTGAGGGATCGACAGGGTCAAAGTGCGGCATGGCGATGCCACAGGTCAGGTGATGTAGGAAAGCAGTTTAGGTCCGCGCAATTGACGCCAATACCACGATCGGGTATCAACGCTGCATGGCCAAAAAGAACACTTCGATCACGCTGGGTGAACGCTGGATGGACTACACCCGCACCCAGGTCGAAGGGGGCGAATACGATTCGACCAGCGAAGTAATCCGCGATGCGCTGCGCCTGCATGAAGAACGCGCATTGTTCAAATCGAAGCTGCTCGAAGCGATCGATGAGGGTCTGGCGAGCCCGCTGGTCGAGTTCGATATGCGCGCCTGGATCGACGGTAACTTCCCCGAACAATGAAACGTAAATTGCGGTATCACTCGCTGGCCGAACGCGACTTTGTCGGCGTGGCGGCGTGGTCGCAGGCGCAGTGGGGAGCACAGCAAACCAGGCGGTACCTGCTGGTGATCGAGGCGCAAATCCAACGCATTGCCGAAAATCCGATGCTCGGCGTGGATGCCGAAATGGCGCGGGTGGGCCTGCGCAAGATCGTGGCTGGGAAGCATACGGTTTTCTACATGGCGAATGACCATGAAGTTCAAATCGTCCGGATCATGGGGCAGCAGCAAGATTACATTGGGGCGGCTGGGCTGCGGTGAGATTGGAATTGTGTCCCCGGAACTCCTGTCCGGAACTCCCGGAACTCCGTGCCCCCGGAACTCGAGTAAGGAAGACTTGGCTGAATTACCAAATTTTGGTATGAGGCGCGAATGACAAGCAAGAACACCTCGATCGCCCTCGGCACACCTTACACAACTTTCGCAAAGCGCAAGGTTGAAACCGGCGAATTCGGCTCGACGAGCGAGGTCGTGCGCGAAGCAATGCGGCGCTATATCGCCGAGGATACCGAGCTTGAGGCGCTGCGTCAGGCTCTGATCGAAGGAGAAAACAGCGGGCCGACGCAGCCGTGGGACCTCGATGACTTTCTCGCCGAGCGTCGGCGCAAGCCTTGATCCGCCGGATCGAGGTCAGCCCGCGCGCGCAGTCTGAAATTGCGGGCATATGGGAATACACCGCGCTGGAATATGGCGAGGATGCGGCTGACGCCTACGTGACCGAACTTGATGCCGTGATGCTGCGGGCGCTCGAATACCCGCTAATGGGCGCGGATTGCTCGGAAGTTCGCAAAGGCTACCGCCGGATTCGCGCGGGCGGACATATGATTTACTATATCCCGCACCAGCGCGGAATCGACGTCATGCGCGTGATGCACCCCCGGCAACATGCAAGAGAGCATTTGAAAGAGTGAATTAGGTATAGTGTCCCCGGAACTCCTAGTGTCCCCGGAACTCCCGGAACTCCAACGCATTGCCGAAAATCCGATGCTCGGCGTGGATGCCGAAATGGCGCGGGT